>NZ_RZTO01000682.1:0-3412 GCF_003997225.1 Mesorhizobium sp. M2C.T.Ca.TU.002.02.1.1 | reverse complement strand
ATCCTCGGGTCTGCGCTGCGTCGCTACGCTCCTTGCTCCGCCCGTGGATGACGAAGCTTAGACGTTTCAGCCAATCCTCAAGGCGGTGCGCGAACGCAGGTGGGATAGGAAACTGACCGATCAGGAGCCGGAGGGATGGGCTCTTCCCCAAAAACGAAAAAAGGCGGCCGAAGCCGCCTTTTCCAAACCCGTTTCGCCAAAACCTTATTCGGCCGAAGCAGCCTCGGCGGCGGCCTTCTTCTCGGCGGCTTCCTTGGCGGCCGTCTCGGCGGCCAGCGCCTGGGCGGCGGCGACCTTCTCGGCCTCGATGCGGGCGCGCTCGGCGTTCAGCGCGTCGCGCTCTTCATCGTTCAGCTTGCGGGCGCGCACGCCGGTGTTTTCAGAAATGCGGGCCGACTTGCCGCGACGGTCGCGCAGGTAATAGAGCTTGGCGCGGCGCACCTTGCCGCGGCGCACGATCTCGACGCCCTCGACCATCGGCGAGTAGACCGGGAACACGCGCTCGACGCCTTCGCCGTAGGAAATCTTGCGGACGGTGAAATTCTCCTGGAAGCCGGAGCCGGCGCGGGCGATGACGACGCCCTCATAGGCCTGGACACGGGTGCGGCTGCCTTCGGTGACGCGCACCTGGACGCGCACGGTGTCGCCCGGCTGGAATTCGGGCAGCTTGCGCTTGGCTTCGATCTTGGCGGCCTGTTCGGCCTCGAGCTGACGGATGAGATCCATCTCAAAAATCCACTTCTTGTTCTTCCGACAGTCAGAGCGTCCTCAGCTCGCCTTGCAGTTCCAATGACCGCTCGGCTATGCCCTTTGTCGAAACATCGGGCAGGGACGGCTACACCGCACTTGTTGACGGGTCCAGAAGATCGTTCTTCCGGTTCGGGCGGCGACATACAGCTATTTCCGCGCTTTGTCACGCCCTAATGCATGTCGCCCGGAAGTGTGGGCGGTTCTGGGATGACGGCATACATCCAAAAAGGGCCTTCAGGCACATTTTTGCGCTCGATGGCCCCATGACATTGACGCCGTGCCGGGTTGCGCTCGCCTCGGAAGCTTTCTAAGCGGGGAAATGAGTTTTTTCGATGCCGTCCTGCTTTTCTTCGCGGGTTTTGCCTCAGGCGCCGCCAATGCGGTTGCCGGCGGCGGCACTTTCCTCACGTTCGGCGCCATGACGCTGGTAGGCCTGCCGCCGATCGTCGCCAACGCCACCTCCTCGGTGACGCAGCTGCCGGGCTATATCACCTCGACGCTCGCCTATTGGACCGATATCCGGCATTTCTGGCGCGGCGCCCTGCTGCTTTGCCTGATTTCCGCGCTCGGCGCGCTGGCCGGCTCGCTCATCCTGCTCGCGCTCTCCAACCCGTCCTTCCGCGCCCTCGTGCCCTGGCTGCTGATCGCCGCCACCGCCCTGTTCGCCGCCGGGCCGTGGCTGAAGCCCGCGGCGGGGCCCGGGCACCAGGCCTCGGTCGGCTCGCTTGCCGGTTCGCTCGTTCAATTCGCGACCGCGGTCTATGGCGGCTTCTTCGGCGCCGGCATGGGCGTGATGATGCTGGCCACCCTCGGCCTGACGCAAGCCGGCGACTACCACCGGCTCAACGCGCTGAAGAACATGCTGTCGATCGTGATCGCGGTCGTCGCTATCCTGGTCTTCGTCTCCGGAGGCGTCGTCGCCTGGCCGCAGGCGATCGTCATGATCCCGGGCGTAGCACTTGGCGGCTATGCCGGCGTCTGGATCGCCAAGCGCGTGCCGCAGGCTGTCGTGCGCGGCTTCGTCGTCGCCGTCGGCCTGCTCCTGGCGTTCTACTACTTCACCAAGGGCTAGAGCATGATCCCGAAAAGCGGGAACCGGTTTTCGGAGAAAGATCATGCTCCAACAAAGAGTTAGATCGTGAGGGCGATTCAACGAAACGCCATCACGATCTAAGGCGAGAGCAGGTCCGGCCGCCGCTCACGCGTGAGCTTCTCGGCCTCCGCGCGCCGCCATTCGGCAATCTTCTTGTGGTTGCCGGAAATCAGCACATCCGGGATCGGCCTGCCCTCGAATTCCTGCGGCCGCGTATAGTGCGGATGCTCGAGCAGGCCGTTCTCGAAACTCTCTTCCTCGCCGGACACCGCATTGCCCATGACGCCGGGCAAAAGCCGCACCACGGCATCCAGCAGCACGAGCGCGGCCGGCTCGCCGCCCGACAGGATGAAGTCGCCGACTGAAACTTCCTCTAATCCTCGCGCCTCGATCAGCCGCTGGTCGACGCCTTCGAAACGGCCGCACAGGATGACCGCGCCCGGTCCGGCCGCAAGCTCCCGCACGCGCGCTTGCGTCAGCGGTTTTCCGCGCGGGCTCATCAGCAGCCTTGGACGCCCGTCGCCCGGCGGCGAGGCGTGGTCGATGGCCCTTGCCAGCACATCGGCGCGCATCACCATGCCGGCGCCGCCGCCGGCCGGCGTGTCGTCGACGGTGCGGTGCCTGTCGGTGGCGAAATCGCGGATCTGGATCGCCTCCAGCGACCACGTGCCGGCTTCCAGCGCGCGGCCGGCCAGCGACAGGCCGAGCGCGCCCGGAAACATCTCCGGATAGAGCGTCAGCACCGAAGCGGCAAAGCTCAACGGTTGCCCCCGGCATCCTTCGGTCCGCGCGGCCGACCCTTGGGGTCGAAGCCGGAACGGCCAGGCGCAGCGCCATCTTCCTCATCCTCGACAAGGCCGGCCGCCAGCGGATCGACCTCGACGAAACCGTCGGCGATCGAGACATGCGGCACCGCGGCCTGCGTGAACGGGATCAGCACGCCCTTGCGGCCGGCAAGCGTGACGTCGAGTATGTCGCCGCCACCGAAATTATGCACGGCGACGACCTTGCCGATGACGCCGGTGTCGTCTCTCACATCGAGACCGATGAGATCGGCGTGATAGAACTCGTCCTCCTCGCCGTCGTCGGGCAGCACCGAGCGGTCGACGAAAAGCTCCGTCCCCGCCAGCGCCTCGGCCGCGTTGCGGTCACTGACGCCCTTGAAGCGCACGACCACGACGGTGCCCGCCGGCCTGATGTCCAGGATCTGGAAGGCGCGGCCATCCTTGGCAAAGAGCGGGCCGTAATCGGCCAGCGCCAGCGGATCGCCGGTGAAGGTCTTCACCCGCAATTCGCCCTTGATGCCGTGCGCGGCACCGATCACGGCCATCTGTACGGGGTTTTCGAGCTTCGACATCGGCGGCGCTTCCTTTGCCCTGCTCTAGCGCCGTCCTGTGGTCATTTCAATGACGGCCTCTTCACCGCTTCCTAACCCGGGTGCCTGAAAATGCCATCATGCAGGAATTCCTCATCCCGGCGAAACCCGATCTCCAGGCGGCGCGCGAAACATGGCTGAAGACGCTCGCCCATGAGCGCCGGCTGTCGCCGGAGACCGTCGAGGCCTATGAG
>NZ_RZTO01000681.1:0-3423 GCF_003997225.1 Mesorhizobium sp. M2C.T.Ca.TU.002.02.1.1 | reverse complement strand
AACCAGGGGCGCATCCACGATTTCGGACCGAAGGACGAGGTCTTCGCCAAGATGTTCCCGACGCTGCGGCCCGTGCCGGCAGCCAATCCGACGCTGAGGGTAGCGGCGGAAGGCACGCCGCAGGCCGTGGCCAGCGGAACCGAGGGAGGCAACTGACATGGCTGCGTCGGGCGCCTCGCATGCGTCGATCCGCTTCTACACGAGGCTTGGGCTCGGAGCCGTGCTGCTGCTTGGCGGTGGCGTCGGCGGCTGGGCTTCGGTCACCGAGATTGCCGGCGCGGTCATCGCCCCCGGCACGCTCGTCGTCGATTCCCACGTCAAGAACGTGCAGCATGCGACCGGCGGCGTCATTGCCGAGATCGATGCCCGTGACGGCGACAAGGTGAAAGCCGGCGACCTTTTGCTGCGCCTCGACCGCACCGTTCCGGCCGCCAATCTCGCGGTGGTGAGCAGGGCGCTCGACCAGCTCACGGCGCGCAAGGCCCGTCTCGATTCGGAGCGCCGCGGCAGTGACGCCATCATCTTCCCGAACGAGCTTTTGGACCGTGTCGCCGATCCCGACGTCGCCGAGGCGGTAGCCGGCGAAAAGCAGCATTTCGAGACCCGGCGCACCTCCCGCGCCGGCCAGAAGAGCCAGCTCGGGGAGCGTATTGCCCAGCTCGAGAAGGAGATCGCCGGCGACGTCGCACAGGCGGATGCCAAGAGCAAGGAGATCGAGCTGGAGCAAAAGGAGCTCGCTTCGGTGCGCGCGCTTTGGGCCAAGAAGCTCATCTCCATCGATCGCCTGACGCAGACCGAGCGCGAGGCCACGCGCCTCGACGGCGAACGCGGCCAGCTCGTTGCCGCCCAGGCGCAGGCCCAAGGAAAGATCGCGGAAATCAAGCTGCAGATCATCCAGATCGATCTCGACCTCAGCACCGAGGTGAACAGCGACCTGCGCGACATCGACGGGAAAATGGGCGAGCTTCTGGAGCGCAAGGTCGCCGCCGAGGACCAGTTGAAGCGGGTCGATATCCGCGCGCCGCAGGACGGCGTCGTGCAGCAGTCGCTCGCCTACACGATCGGCGGCGTGATCACGCCCGGCCAGACGATCATGCAGGTCGTGCCGGACAATGACAGCCTTGCCGTGGAAGCCAGGATCGCGCCCAGCGACATCGACAAGCTGTGGGTCGGCCAGTCGGCCTCGCTGCGCTTTTCCGCATTCAACACGCGCACGACGCCGCAGATCGACGGCGTGGTTGAACGGACCTCGCCCGATATCGCCACCGATCAGCGCACCGGCGTCAGCTACTACACCGTGCGCATCAGGACGACCGGCGCCCAGGTCGCACGCCTCGGCGAAGTCAAGCTGGTGCCCGGCATGCCGGTGGAATCCTTCATCAAGACCGAGGACCGCTCGGTGATCTCCTATCTCATGAAGCCGTTGCAGGACCAGATCACCAGAGCCTTCAGACAGTGAGCCCGCCTCGGCGGGGAAATGGAAACAGCAGACACGAACGTAACCGGATTCAACTTCAAGGGGAAACGTCATGGCCGACATTACGGACAATCTGACAGGTGATCCGCTCGCGACATCCGATCCCACGACAACCGGAAGCACCGACCCCGTCGCGCCGCTTGCAGTCTCGCTTGACCAGGCGGATGCGGATTACGCTCCCGGCGAGACGGTCGGAATCACGACCACCAATGTCTCGGATGGCGGCACGTTCACCTTCCAGGTCGCCCATCTCGGCGCCGGCGCTGACGGCGTCCTCGGCACTGCGGACGATGTACTCACCTACGATCTTACCGGCACCGGGACGCCCTGGACCGTCACCGACGGCGGCGCCGGCGATCTGGACGGCGTTGTCAACGGCTCGATCCAGACGTCGTGGTACGTCAACGGCGACGCGGCAAACCAGGCATTCATGCTCACCGCGACTGATGAGGCGACCGGCGCTTCGGCGACGGCAAACTTCACCGACGCGCCGAAGCCGCCGCCGCCGCTGAATCCGCCAACCTACGATCTGACCTTTGCCAATACCGTAACGATCAATGGCGCCATCTTTTCCTCCTCGGATGTCGCAACCGGTGCGGGAACGGGTTTGCTCGATCCTTTCGTCCGAATTTCGCAACAAGGCAACAACACGTCGGAACAGGGGTATAACACCGACGCCAATGTTAAAGTACTCGATGATACCACCCAGGGTGGCAGCCAGTATGTTCACTCGGTGAACATCTCCGATATTCCTATTCAATTTATAAACGGTGTCGGCTACTATCGATTTGATCTTGACATCAACGAGTCCAATACTTCAACTTCTCAGAACCTTTCCCTGGATTCGCTACAGATCTGGCAGGCCAGCGTCGGGAATTTGAGTAATTACGACCCCGGAGCAGCCCCGGACCAGAGCACCGGCGCGTTCCCCGCAGGGGACAACGCTTCGCTGATATACAACATGGATGCCGGCGGCGACAAATTCGTCGGGCTGAATGGCAACCTCCAGCCAGGCAGCGGCAACACCACCGATATGTCGTTGCTGGTTCCGGTCAGTTCCTTCGATCCGAGCAAGCCCTATATCTATCTCTATTCGGCGATGGGCTACCAGGACGGCACCTATCAAGGTCCTACGGAATCGGCGCAGAGCACCTGGACCTCTGAGTCCGGCTTCGAGGAATGGAACCGCCAGATCGGTACGGTGATCGACGGTCACAAGTTCAACGACCTGAACGCCGACCACATTTGGGAGGCCGGGGAGCCGGCTCTCGCAGGCTGGACGATCTATCTCGATGCCAACAACAACAACACGCTGGATCCGGGTGAGCCGTTCGCGGTCACCGACGCAAACGGGTATTACAAATTCACCGTCACGCCGGGCACCTACACGATCCGCGAAGTGCCGCAGGATGGATGGTCGCAGGATGCGCCGAACAATGCGCAGGGCGAGTTCACCGTCACGCTGGCGGCGGGCCAGTCCAGCCACAACAACGACTTCGGAAATTTCCAGCTCGGCTCGATCTCGGGCACCAAGTACGAAGATGCCGACGGCCTCGCCTCGACGACGGGCGATCGCACGCCGCTCGCTGGCTGGGTGATTACGCTGCACGGCGACACCAATGGCGACGGTGTGGTCGATGTCACCTTGACGGCGACGACGGATGCGAACGGCAACTACACGTTCGACAACCTCAAGCCGGGTGCCTACACCACGGACGAGACCATGCAGAGCGGCTGGTTCCAGGTCTCCGGCTCGTCTCCCGTGACGCTGACCTCGGGCGAGCACGACACCAGCGGCAACGACTTCGTCAACACGGAACTCGGCTCGATCTCGGGCACCAAGTACGAAGATGCCGACGGCCTCGCCTCGACGACGGGCGATCGCACGCCGCTCGCTGGCTGGGTGATTACGCTGCACGGCGACACCAATGGCGACGGTGTGGTCG
>NZ_RZTO01000680.1:0-3425 GCF_003997225.1 Mesorhizobium sp. M2C.T.Ca.TU.002.02.1.1 | reverse complement strand
ATCGGGGCACTGCGCAGCGCCTTGCGCCCGAGGCGGCCGCCGCCGCGGCGGTGGGTCTGTTCAGTCAATTCGACGGCTGGTGCGTTCATGGAGGCTCCTTCTTCCCGCCACTCACGTTAGCGAGGGAAAATATGGCTGTGACGCTGGAAAATCTTGATCTTCTGTATAAGCTCACCTTATGCGAAGCCTGCGCCACCTCCTGCCCTCAGCCGGCAGCCTCATCGTCTTCGAAGCCGCCGGCCGGCTGTCCAGCTTCACCGCCGCCGGTCGCGAGCTTGGCATGACGCAGGCCGCCGTTTCCTATGCCGTGCGAGGACTGGAGGAGCAGCTCGGCGCCAAGCTGTTCCAGCGACGCCACCGCCAGGTGCTTCTGACCGAAGCCGGCGAGCGTTTCCATGCCGACGTCTCGCTCGGCCTGTCGCACATCCGCAAATCGGCGGAGGACCTTCGCCTGCAGGCGACCGGCGGGCATGTGACCTTGGCAGCCTCAACCGCCTTTGGCTCGTTCTGGATGATGCCGCGCCTGCAGCAGTTCCGGGACGAACTGCCGGGCATCGATCTGCGCATCCAGACCGCCGACCGCGACCTCGACATCATCGCCGAGGGGATTCCGCTCGGCGTGCGCGGCGGCGTGCCGCGCGACTGGCCGGACTACCACTCGCTGTCGCTCTCCGAGGAGGAGATCTTCCCGGTCGCGGGGCCGAGCTATCTCGCCAAATTCGGCATGCCGAAGACGGTCGAGGAACTGGCTACGCACCGGCTGATCCATCTCGAGGAGCCCTATCGCGAGGCGCCGAACTGGGACGAATGGTTCGCGTCCGCCGGGACCAGCCTGCGCAATGCCGAGCGCGGCCTGCGCATCAACGACTATGCCCTGGTGATCCAGGCGGTCATGGAGGGACAAGGCATCTCGCTCGGATGGCGGCATCTGGTCGAGCGCCTGGTGGCATCAGGACTGCTGGTGCCGGTGACCGACCATGTCATGAGGACCGGCATCGGCTTCCACGTGATCTGGCCGAAGAACCGAGACCTCAGCGACAATGCGCGCAGGGTGAGGGACTGGCTGGTGGCGCAGGCTTAGGTTTCACTCGTTTTGCGATGCAGGCAACGCAGGCGGGACAGCGCCCCCCTCTGGCCTGCCGGCCATCTCCCCCACGAGGGGGGAGATCAGATTTCGCGCCGGCCTTCGCCAATCTCCAACGTTGCAAGCGAAGCGCCACCGCCGAAGCTGCCAATCTCCCCCCTCGTGGGGGAGATGTCCGGCAGGACAGAGGGGGGCGCGAAGGATCGCGGCATTGGCTGTTGCCAACGTCATTCCGCCCCTCCCCCACGCCGCTCGAATCCGCCTATAATCCCCTCATGCCCATTCGCCAGCTTTCCGAAACGATGATCAACCAGATCGCCGCCGGCGAGGTCATCGAGCGTCCGGCGAGCGTGGTGAAGGAGCTGGTCGAGAATGCGCTCGATGCCGGCGCCTCGCGCGTGGAGGTCGTCACGGCCGGCGGCGGGCTGAATCTCATCCGCGTCACCGATGACGGGTCGGGCATCCCCGAACAGGAACTGGCGCTGGCTGTCGCGCGGCACTGCACGTCCAAGCTCTCCGACGACATCCACGATATCCGCTCGCTCGGCTTCCGCGGCGAGGCGCTGCCCTCGATTGGCTCCGTCGCGCGGCTGTCTATCCGCTCGCGCACCGCAAGCGGCGACAGCGCGGCCGAGATCGGCATCGATGGCGGCCGCGTCTTACCGGTGAAGCCGGCGGCGGCGAACCGCGGCACGACAGTCGAGGTGCGCGACCTCTTCTTCGCCACGCCGGCCCGGCTCAAATTCATGAAGGGCGAGCGCGCCGAAAGCTCGGCCACCAGCGACGTGGTGAAGCGCATCGCCATCGCCTTCCCTGCCGTGCGCTTCACGCTCGCCGGCGCCGACCGCTCGACACTGGAGCTGCCGGCAACCAGCGACACGCCGGAAGGCCGGCTCGCCCGCGTGGCGCAGGTGATGGGCAAGGATTTCCCGGACAATGCCATCGCCATCGACGCCATGCGCGACGGCGTGCATCTTGCCGGCCACGTCTCGATCCCGTCCTACACGCGCGCCAATGCGCTGCAGCAATATGCCTATGTCAATGGACGGCCGGTGCGCGACAAGCTGATCGCGGGCGCGATCCGCGGCGCCTTCGCCGACGTTTTGCCGCGCGACCGGCACGCGGTGACCGTGCTCTTCCTGTCGCTCGATCCCTCGACCGTCGACGTCAACGTCCATCCCGCCAAGGCCGATGTGCGTTTCCGCGATCCCGGCCTGGTGCGCGGGCTGATCGTCGGCGCCATCCGCGAGGCGCTGGCCGGCGCCGGCATCCGCGCGGCGACCACGGGTGCAGCCGGCATGATGGCGGCGTTCCGGCCGGGCGCGGCGCCGTACTCGCATCCGGGGCCGGCCGACGGCCATCGCAGCTACGAGGCCGCCTATCACGCTTCCGGCTCCGGCGGCTTCGATCCGTTGCGCTCGGCGCAGCGGCCGCTCGACATGGGTCACGGGGAGGCAGGACCTCGAATCAATGGCTTTGCCGAAAACGAGCAGGCAGCCTTCGACACCGGCCCGCTCGCGAGCGCCGACGCGCGGGCCGGCATGGCCGAGCCAGCCGAGGCGCTGCTTGGCATGGTGCTGGGCGCGGCGCGCGCGCAGGTGCATGAGAATTACATCGTCGCGCAGACGCGGGATTCGCTTGTCATCGTCGACCAGCATGCCGCGCATGAGCGGCTGGTCTACGAAGCACTGAAGAATGCGCTGCATTCGCGCGCGGTACCGTCGCAGATGCTGTTGCTGCCCGAGATCGTCGACCTGCCGGAAGAAGATGCCGAGCGGCTGGCGATGCATTCGCAGACCCTCGCCAAATTCGGCCTCGGCCTCGAGCGCTTCGGCCCCGGCGCGGTGGCGGTGCGCGAGACGCCGTCGATGCTCGGCGAAACCGATGTGCAGCAGCTGGTGCGCGACCTCGCCGACGAGATCGCCGACAACGACACGGTCGAGACACTCAAAGAACGGCTGGACAAGATCGCGGCGACCATGGCCTGCCACGGCTCGGTGCGCTCGGGCCGGCTGCTCAAAGCCGAGGAGATGAACGCGCTGCTGCGCCAGATGGAAGCGACGCCCGGCTCCGGCACCTGCAACCATGGCCGGCCGACCTATATCGAGCTCAAGCTGGCCGATATTGAGAGGTTGTTCGGGCGAAGGTGAGAAACCACATAGGGCGCAGCCCCCCACCCGGACCTTCGGTCCGACCTCCCCACAAGGGGGAGGTAGAGCGCCGCGCCTTAACCCTCCCCCTTGTGGGGAGGGTCGCTGCGAAGCAGCGGGGTGGGGGCAAGAAAAGAGCCGCTCGAAGCGGCTCTTTTCTTGAGCCAGGACCTGGCCCCAACCCCTGATCT
>NZ_RZTO01000067.1:0-13270 GCF_003997225.1 Mesorhizobium sp. M2C.T.Ca.TU.002.02.1.1 | reverse complement strand
GTTTATATGTGCAAAAAATCACAGACGTTGCCCAAAGGATTGGCAGCCTCGGTTCGTCCAATCCCAATCCGGGTGCGATGGTGTGTAGCGGCAGGCCGCCCGTGACTTCGGACAAGGCCCGTGCCACATTTTGTACCCAATTTGTCCTGCAAAAGCCCCTTCTCGACGACAGAAGGGACAGCTCATGAGGGAGCCGCTTGAAATGGCAACAATCGCGCTTGTCGACGACGACCGCAACATTCTGACCTCGGTGTCGATCGCGCTTGAGTCCGAGGGCTATCGGGTCGAAACCTACACCGATGGCGCGTCGGCGCTGGAAGGCCTGGCGGCGCGGCCGCCGAATCTTGCCATCCTCGACATCAAGATGCCGCGCATGGACGGCATGGAGCTGTTGCGCCGCATGCGCCAGAAGTCGGACCTGCCGGTCATCTTCCTGACCTCGAAGGACGACGAGATCGACGAATTGTTCGGCCTCAAGATGGGCGCCGACGACTTCATCCGCAAACCGTTCTCGCAGCGCCTGCTGGTCGAGCGGGTGCGCGCGGTGCTCCGACGCACCAGCGCCCGCGAGGCGGCGGCCAAGGCGCCCAGCCAGCAGGCCCGCTCGCTCGAACGCGGCCAGCTGGTGATGGACCAGGAGCGGCACACCTGCACCTGGAAGGGCGAGCCGGTGACGCTGACGGTGACCGAGTTCCTCATCCTGCATTCGCTGGCACAGCGCCCCGGCGTGGTAAAAAGCCGTGATGCGCTGATGGATTCGGCCTATGATGAGCAGGTCTATGTCGACGACCGCACCATCGACAGCCACATCAAGCGGCTGCGCAAGAAGTTCAAGGCCGTCGACGACGACTTCGAGATGATCGAGACCCTTTACGGAGTCGGGTACCGGTTCCGCGAAGCTTGAGGTAGTGAATGGTCAATAGTGAATGGTGAATGGCGCGAGGGTCAATTCATGACCTGCCTCTGTCTCGGCTGCCCATTTTTCCATTCGCCATTCACCATTCACCAGACAGGGCCTGCTATTCGATGGCAGTGGAAGTAGAGCGAGGCAGACGGGCGGGCGCGGCAAAGCGTCCGCCGCGGATCGTGCCCGCCTTCGTGTCGAAAATCACGGTGCCGATGCGCCGGTTTCTCGGCCACCACATCTTCTCCAGCCTGACGCGGCGCATCCTGTTCCTCAACATGGCCGGCCTCGCCGTGCTGGTCACCGGCATCCTCTATCTCAACACGTTCCGCGACGGGCTGATCGACGCGCGCGTCGAAAGCCTGATGACGCAGGGCGAGATCATCGCCGGCGCGATCGCGGCTTCGGCGACCGTCGAGACCGACTCGATCAGCATCGACCCGGAAAAGCTGCTCGAGCTGCAGGCCGGCGAGAGCCTTGGGCCAGGGTCCGACCAGCTCGACAATCTCGATTTCCCGATCAATCCGGAACGCGTCGCGCCGGTGCTCAGGCGCCTGATCTCGCCGACCCGCACCCGCGCCCGCATCTACGACCGCGACGCCAACCTGCTGCTCGATTCGCGGCATCTCTATTCGCGCGGCCAGATCCTGCGCTACGACTTGCCGCCGGTCGAGGACGAGCAGCCGGACCTCCTGGAACGGGTCGAGAAATTCATCTTCGACTTCTTCCGCAACAAGGACCTGCCGGTCTACCATGAGCAACCCGGCGGCAATGGCGCGGCCTTCCCGGAAGTGGTCAAGGCACTGACCGGCAGCCCCTCGACCATCGTGCGGGTGAGCGAGCAGGGCGAGCAGATCGTCTCCGTCGCGGTGCCGATCCAGCGCTTCCGCGCCGTGCTCGGCGTCTTGATGCTGTCCACCGAAGGCGGCGACATCGACAAGATCGTCGCGGCCGAGCGCAAGGCGATCCTGCGCGTGTTCGGGGTGGCGGCTCTCGTCACCGCGATCCTGTCGTTGCTTCTGGCGTCCACCATCGCCAATCCGCTGCGCCGGCTTTCCGCCGCCGCCGTCAGGGTGCGGCGCGGCGTCAAGAGCCGCGAGGAAATCCCCGATTTTTCCGATCGTCAGGACGAGATCGGCAATTTGTCCATTGCCGTGCGCGACATGACGAATGCGCTTTATGCGCGCATCGAGGCGATCGAAAGCTTCGCCGCCGACGTGTCGCATGAGCTGAAGAACCCGCTGACGTCGCTGCGCAGCGCCGTCGAGACGCTGCCTTTGGCGAAGAACGATACGTCTCGCGCGCGTCTGATGGAGATCATCCAGCACGACGTGAAGCGGCTCGACCGGCTAATCACCGACATCTCGGACGCCTCCCGCCTCGACGCCGAGCTCGCGCGGGAGGACGCCGGAACCGTGGACCTGAAGAAGTTCATCACCGACCTCATCGCGGTCTCGCGCGAGACGACGCGCAACAAGAAGGCCGTCGAGATCGAGCTCAAGGTGGCCAAGCTGCCGGCCGGCGCCCGAGGCTATTTCGTTGTCGGCCACGACCTCAGGATCGGCCAGGTCATCACCAACCTGATCGAGAACGCGCGCTCCTTCGTGCCCGACGAGCACGGGCACATCGCGATCTCATTGGCGCGCGCGGGCAAGTTCAACATCATCACCGTCGACGACAACGGCCCGGGCATCCGGGCCGAGAAGATCGACCGCATTTTCGAGCGCTTCTATACCGACCGACCGGCCGGCGAGGCGTTCGGCCAGAACTCCGGCCTCGGCCTGTCGATCAGCCGCCAGATCGTCGAGGCGCATGGCGGCACGCTGACGGCCGAGAACATCCCCGGCACCAAGCCCGGCGAGATCAAGGGCGCGCGTTTCGTGGTGACGCTGCCCGCGGAAGGTTGATCGCCGAACCGAACATGCCGGACACCGCCACGAAGCCCCGCAACATCCATGGGACGGCCCTGCTGATCGGCGAGCATGGCGTGCTGATCACCGGGCCATCCGGCGCCGGCAAGACGACGCTGGCGCTGGCGCTTATCGATCATTGCCGCACCCGCGGCATGTTTTCCCGGCTGGTCGGCGACGACCAGTTGTTTGCAGCCGCGCATGGCGGCCGGCTGGTGTGCCGCGCGCCGGCAAGCATCGCCGGACTCTGCGAGGTGCACGGGATCGGGCCGCGGCCGCTGGCCTTCGAGCCGGCCGCCGTGATCGATCTGGTGGTTCGGCTTGTCGAACCGGCCGACATGGCGCGTCTGCAGGACGAGACCACGGAGACGATCGCCGGATGCCGGATGGCCCGCATCGACGTCGCCCGGCAGAATGTCACCGCCGCGCTGCCCATGCTGATGGCGCGGCTGTCGATCCAGCCTTTTTCATGATCCGCCCGGGGTTTTTTGCTGCGATGCGTCAAAATGGCCCGGGCCGCCGCAATTTTGGGCTTGTCAACCGGGCGTGCGTCGACAAGATAGCGCTCCCGCCGCCTGGAATGGCTGGCGAACATAAGATACGCCTGTGAAGCGGCGATGACGGGAGCCACCAGAGAATGATCGGACTCGTGCTCGTGACGCACGGTCAACTCGCCACCGAGTTCCGGCATGCCGTAGAGCATGTCGTCGGGCCGCAAGACAATTTCGAGACCGTGGCGATCGGCGCCGACGACGACATGGAGCAGCGCCGGGCCGACATCGTCGACGCGGTGGCGCGCGTCGACACCGGGGCCGGCGTCATCGTGCTCACCGACATGTTCGGCGGCACGCCCTCCAACCTTGCCATCTCGGTGATGGAATCCGGCCGCACCGAGGTGATCGCCGGCATGAACCTGCCGATGCTGATCAAGCTTTCCTCGATCCGCAAGGGCGACAACATGACCGCGGCGCTCGACGAGGCGCAGGCGGCGGGCCGCAAATACATCAACGTCGCCAGCCAGCTCCTGAGCAGCAAATGAACGCATCGGCGCCGCAGACGGACGAGGTTGTGCGGGAGTTCCCGATCATCAACCAGCGCGGCCTGCATGCGCGCGCTTCGGCCAAGTTCGTGCAGGTCGCCAGCGGCTTCGACGCCACCATCCATGTCGAGAAGGACGGCGTGAAGGTCGGCGGCACCTCGATCATGGGCCTGATGATGCTGGCGGCGAGCCCGGGCTATTCGATTCGCGTCATCGCCAGCGGCCCGGAAGCCGTGCCGGCCATGGACGCGCTGGAGCAACTGGTCGCCTCGCGCTTCGGCGAGGAAATCTAGTTCCCGGCTTCACATCTCGCTTTTCCAGGACATGCGCGCATAAAGATTTCTTTATGTCCCATTGTCGTATGGCGGCCGATCTGCTAGTCAGGCCGGCGATCGCGCCCTCCCTGCGCCTCCTGGCGTCGGCGCGCCTTTGAGAAAAAATCACACCGGAGCACTGCCATGACGGGTAGCAAGGACTATGTGGTCGCCGATATCTCGCTTGCCGGCTGGGGCCGCAAGGAGATCGAGATCGCCGAAACGGAAATGCCGGGCCTGATGGCCTGCCGCGAGGAGTTCGGCGCCAAGAAGCCGCTCAAGGGCGCGCGCATCACCGGCTCGCTGCACATGACCATCCAGACGGCGGTGCTGATCGAAACGCTGAAGGCGCTGGGCGCCGACATCCGCTGGGCCTCCTGCAACATCTTCTCGACGCAGGACCATGCGGCCGCCGCGATCGCCGAGGCCGGCATCCCGGTCTTCGCCGTCAAGGGCGAGTCGCTCGAGGATTACTGGAACTACACCGACCGCATCTTCCAGTGGACCGATGGCGGCACCTCCAACATGATCCTGGACGACGGCGGCGACGCCACCATGTACATCCTGCTCGGCGCGCGCGCCGAGGCCGGCGAGGACGTGCTGTCCAATCCCGGCAGCGAGGAGGAAGAGATCCTGTTCGCCCAGATCAAGAAGCGCCTGAAGGCCTCGCCGGGCTTCTTCACCAAGCAGCGCGAAGCGATCCGCGGCGTCACCGAGGAGACCACCACAGGCGTCAACCGCCTCTACCAGCTGCAGAAGAAGGGCCTGCTGCCCTTCCCGGCGATCAACGTCAACGATTCCGTCACCAAGTCGAAATTCGACAACAAATATGGCTGCAAGGAATCGCTGGTGGACGGCATCCGCCGCGGCACCGACACGATGATGGCCGGCAAGGTCGCGGTGGTCTGCGGCTATGGCGACGTCGGCAAGGGCTCGTCGGCCTCGCTGCGCGGCGCCGGCGCCCGCGTCAAGGTCACCGAGGTCGACCCGATCTGCGCGCTGCAGGCGGCCATGGACGGCTATGAGGTGGTGACGCTGGAAGACGCGGCCCCGACCGCCGACATCGTCATCACCACCACCGGCAACAAGGACGTCGTCACGCTCGACCATATGCGGGCGATGAAGGACATGGTGATCGTCGGCAATATCGGCCACTTCGACAACGAGATCCAGGTGGCGTCGCTGCGCAATCTGAAATGGACCAACGTCAAGCCGCAGGTCGACCTGATCACCTTCCCGGACGGCAAGCGGATGATCCTCCTGTCCGAGGGACGCCTGCTGAACCTCGGCAACGCCACCGGACATCCGAGCTTCGTCATGTCGGCCTCGTTCACCAACCAGGTGCTGGCGCAGATCGAGCTCTTCACCAAGCACGGCCAGTACCAGAACCAGGTCTATGTGCTGCCCAAGCACCTCGACGAGAAGGTCGCGAGGCTGCATCTCGACAAGCTCGGCGCCAAGCTGACCGAGCTGTCGGGCGAGCAGGCCGCCTATATCGGCGTGACGCCGCAGGGCCCGTATAAGCCGGAACACTACCGCTATTAACCAAAGCGAAATTATCTACCAGATATTGAAGCCGGGTGGTTGACTTTCCGCCCGGCTTTATTTTTTGCGCCAATGATTCTTCACGCCGATTCCAGCAGGCGTTATTGTTGTGATTCGCGGTCCGGGGACATGTTGGGCCGGGACGCATTCAGGGCGGTCTTGCATTCAAGCGGCGAAGAGGACCAAGACATGCCGGGGGATTACCCGCCACGCGCGGGAACGGCCGTTTCCGGCGGCCATGAGGATTCGAGCAAGGCCGGCCCCGCCGTGAGCGGCGGCGGTTTTCGCGGCGGCTTGCGGCTGGCCTCGCTGCTTGCCACCTCGGCGCTTGCCGGCCCGCTGCTCACCTTTGCCGCCCACGCCGAGACAGCCATTCCGGGAAAGGCCGCGGCGCCTGTCGGCACCGTCGAGGTCATGCAGCTCGCCATGTTCGTCGGCGTCATGGGCGCCGCACTGGTCTCGGCCATCTTCCTGATCCGCGAGCGCACGCGCACCGCCTCGCAGAATGTCCAGCTCAGGGCCCGCATCGCGGACGTCAACGCGGCGCTGCAGCGTTCCGAAGCGCTGCTCAATCTGCGCGACCAGCGCCTGGTGGTCTGGACCACGGACAACAAGAAGCCCGAGCTCATCGGCAGCCTGCCGCTGGACAGCGGCGCGCCCGACGACAGGTCCGCCTTCCTTGCCTTCGGCCGCTGGCTGATGCCGCGTTCGGCGGCGGCGTTGGAGCACGCGGTCGCCGCGCTGCGCGAACAGGCGAAAGCCTTCGACCTCATCATCGAAACGCAGGCCGGCGTGCCGCTGGAGGTGCATGGCCGCAAGAGCGCGGCGCATGTGCTGGTGCGCTTCGTGTCGCTGTCGGAGACGCTGCGCAACCAGGCCAGGCTGAAGATCGAGAACCAGCGGCTCAGCGCGGATTACGACACGATGGTCGGCCTGCTCGACGCCTTGAAGATGCCGGCATGGCTGCGCGCCGCGGACGGACGGCTGCAATGGGTGAACCGCGCCTATGCCGAGGCGGTGGAGGCCGAAAGCGCGGCCGCGGCCGTGCGCGACGCCAAGGAATTCCTCGGCGGCCAGGCGCGCGAGCAGATCGCCGAGCAGCACAAGTCGCGACCGGTCTTCGAACAGACGCTTTCCACCGTGATCGAAGGCGACCGCCGCATGTTTGCGGTCACCGACTTCGCCGGCGCCGACGGCTCGGCGGGGCTTGCCTGCGACACAAGCGCGGCCGAGACGATCCGCGCCGAATATGAGCGGACCGTGCGCAGCCATGCCGACACGCTCGACCAGTTGAACACCGCGGTGGCGATCTTCGACACCGAGGAAAAGCTGCGCTTCTTCAACCAGGCCTTCCAGAAGCTTTGGGGTCTCGACTCGGGCTTCCTGCTCAGCGCTCCTTCCAACACGCTGCTGCTCGACCGGCTGCGCTCGGAAGGCAGGATCGCCGAGCAGCCGGAATGGCGGCGCTGGAAGGAAAACCTGCTCAGCGCCTATCGCGCCGTCGAATCGCAGGAGCATTGGTGGCACCTGCCGGACGGCAAGACGATCCGCGTGGTGGCGAACCCGCAGCCGAAGGGCGGCGTCACCTGGGTGTTCGAGAACCTGACCGAGAAGATGGACCTCGAAAGCCGCTACCAGACCGCCGTGCGGGTGCAGGGCGAGACGCTGGACAACCTCGCCGAAGGCGTGGTCGTGTTCGGTCCGGACGGGCGGCTGCGGCTATCCAATCCGGCCTTCGTCGCGCTGTGGGGGCTGACGGCGGAGGCGGTCAAGCCGAACGTCCATGTTTCGGCGATCCGCGACCTGTGCGACCAGCGCGCCGCGAACAGCCCGTGGGGCGGTTTCGTCGCCGCGGTCACCGGCTTCGACGACGAGCGCCGCGACCGCCGCGGCCAGATCGAGCTGATGAACGGCAACGTGATGAGCTACGCGGTGATCCACCTGCCCAACGGCCAGGTGATGATCACCTTCGTCGACGTCACCGACACCGTCAATGTCGAACGGGCGCTCAAGGACAGGAACGAGGCGCTGGAGAAATCCGACCAGCTGAAGAACGAATTCGTGCAGCACGTGTCCTATGAGCTGCGCTCGCCGCTGACCAACATCATCGGCTTCACCGAGCTTTTGTCGCTGCCCGCGACCGGACCGCTGACGCCGAAGCAGCGCGAATATGTCGAGCATGTCGGCTCGTCGTCATCGGTGCTGCTCACCATCGTCAACGATATCCTCGACCTGGCGACCGTCGATGCCGGCATCATGCAGCTCGACATTTCCGAAATGAACATCGACCGGACGATCGCCGCGGCCGCGGAACTGGTCGCCGACCGGCTGGACGAACACCGGATCAAGCTCGAGATCGATGCGGCGGAAGCGCCGGCAAGCTTCCATGGCGACGAGACTCGCATCCGCCAGATCCTCTACAATCTGCTGAGCAACGCGGCGAACTACGCGCCGGAGGCAAGCACGATCCGGCTCACCTGCCGCCGATTGGCCGACGGCGTCGAATTCTCGGTGCATGACGACGGCCCCGGCATGCCGCCGGACGTGCTGGAATCGGTCTTCCGCCGCTTCGAGCCGCGCGCCAATGGCGGACGTCGGCGCGGTGCGGGGCTCGGGCTCTCGATCGTCAAGAGCTTCGTCGAACTGCATGGCGGAACCGTGCGCATCGAGACCGCAGAAGATAAGGGCACCACGGTGATCTGCACCTTCCCGGACAAGCCGTCCGGAATCCCGGATACGCCGGCCGGCATCCGCGACGCGGCCGAGTAGCGCGGCCTATATGACAGGGATGGTGCTGGAGCGTTTTCTCGCCGACGAGGCGGCAACGGCAAGGCTTGGCGAGGACCTTGCCATGGCGTTGCGCGCCGGCGACGCAATCGCGCTGAGAGGCGATCTCGGCGCCGGCAAGTCGACGCTCGCCCGCGCGCTGATCCGCGCGCTTGCGGACGATGCCGGCCTCGAAGTGCCGAGCCCGACCTTCACGCTGGTGCAGAGCTACGAGACGCGCGTTCCGGTGCATCATTTCGACCTCTACCGCCTCTCCGCGCCGGACGAGCTCGACGAGCTCGGCCTCGACGATGCGCTCAGCCAAGGCGCGGCGCTCATCGAATGGCCGGAACGGGCCGGAGATCGTTTGCCGGCAAACGCGCTTTGGGTCGATCTTGCCGAACACGGCGAAGGCCGCGTGGCGCGGCTTTCCGGGCAGGGACCGGTCTATGACCGCGTGGCGCGATCGCTGGCCATGCGCGATTTCCTGGCCATTGCCGGCTGGGGCGACGCCGGCCGCCGCCATTTCGTCGGCGACGCCTCCGCGCGCTCCTATGAGATCGTCTCGCTACCGGGCCAGGAGCCGCGCGTGCTGATGAACTCGCCGCGCCTCGTGCTCGGGCCGCCGGTGCGCGACGGCAAGCCCTATGCGGTGATCGCCCACACGGCGCAATCCGTCAGCGCCTTCGTCGCCATCGACAGGGCACTGCTCGCGAACGGTGTCAGCGTGCCGGCGATCCACGCCCAGGACCTCGACCAGGGTTTTTTGCTGCTGGAGCATCTCGGATCGGAAGGCTTTTTGAGCACCGACGGCCAGCCCATCGCGAAACGCTACGAAGCGGCGGCGGAGCTGCTGGCCATGATGCATGGCAAGGCCTGGCCCGATCACATGGAAGCGGCGCCGGGCGTGGCCCACGACGTGCCGCCTTTCGATCGGGACGCCATGCTGATCGAGGCCGATCTTCTGGTCGACTGGTATGTGCCGTGGATCACCGGCGAGCCGGCAAACGACGACTTGCGGGCGGGCTATCACCAGGTGTGGAATGCCCTTCTCGACCGCCTCGCAGGCAGCGAATACACGCTGATGCTGCGCGACTTCCATTCGCCCAACATCATCTGGCGGGCGGAGCGATCCGGCCTCGACCGGCTCGGCATCGTCGACGTCCAGGATGCCCTGATCGGCCCGGCCGCCTATGACGTCGCCTCGCTCGCGATGGATGCGCGTGTCACCGTCTCGCCTGAGATCGAGCGGCGGACGGTTGCTGCCTATGTCGCGGCCAGGCGCGCCGCCGGCGCCTTCGACGAGGCCGGTTTCGCCGAGGCCTATGCGATCATGGCGGCGCAGCGCAATTCGAAGATACTCGGCATCTTCGTGCGGCTCGAAAAGCGCGACAGCAAGCCCTACTATCTGAAACACCTGCCGCGCATCCGCGATTATCTGAGGCGGTCGCTGGCGCATCCGGCGCTGGCCGGCCTGAAGGAATTCTACATGGCCCATGGCCTGCTCGAGGAACGGGTCCCATGAAACCCCCAACCATGACGCCGAAGACCGCGATGGTGCTGGCGGCCGGGCTGGGCAAGCGCATGCGGCCGATCACCGACACGATGCCCAAGCCGCTGGTGAAGATCGCCGGCAAGACCCTGCTCGACTGGGGGCTGGACAGCCTGGAGGCGGCCGGCGTCGCCAGGGCTGTCGTCAACGTGCACTATCTGCCCGAGCAGATCGTCGCCCATGTCGCCCATCGACGCGCACCGAAGATCGTCATCTCCGACGAGCGCGAAGCGCTGCTGGAATCGGCGGGCGGCATCGTCAAGGCGCTACCGCTTCTGGGCAACGAACCGTTCTACATCATCAATGCCGACACCTTCTGGATCGACAAAGGCGAACCCAGCCTCGAGCGCCTTGCCCTTGCATGGGACGCCGCCAGAATGGATATTCTGCTGATGCTTACCGATCTCGACTCAGCGACCGGGCATTGCGTCGGCACCGATTTCCTGGTTGCCCCCGATGGAGCCCTACGGCGCTCGAAGGGCGATCCGGCGGGCCTGATCTATGCGGGCGCCGCGATCATTCATCCGCGTATCTTCAAGGACGCGCCCACCGGCTCGCATTCGCTCAATGTCTATTTCGACAAGGCGATCGCCGCCGGGCGCCTGTTCGGCTTGAAGATGAACGGACGTTGGATCACCGTCGGCACACCGGACGCAATACCTGCCGCCGAAGCGGCCGTCGCCGGCGCGCTCGCAACCGCATCGGCCCGAAAATCGGTTCCGATTTTCGGTAAGCACGATGCGTAGATTCAAAGGGTTAGATCGTCCTTTGTGCGCCCAAACGGGCGCACGGCGATCTAATGCGGTATGAGCGGCGCGCGCCGCGTCTTTTCCATCCCTCCCGGAGCGCCGTTCCTGCCGACGCTGGCCGGAGCGTTGCTCGACGGACGCCTGATCCCCGGCTTCCGCTTCGACGGCGAGCCGCTGGCGCTCGCCGACGCCACCATCTATGTGCCGACGCGCCGCGCCGCGCGGGCCCTGCGCGGCGCCTTTGTCGAAATGCTCGGGAAACGCTCGGCCATCCTGCCGACGGTGCGGCCGCTCGGCGAGTTCGACGAGGACGAGGCGGCCTTCGACGCGGAAGCGGCGCCGGCGATAGACCTCGCCCCACCGATCGCCGCGCAGGAGCGGCTGCTTTTGCTGGCGCCGCTGGTGCGCGCCTGGAAGGAAAGCCTGCCGGCGCATGTCCGAGAGCGGTTCAACGAGGAATTCGTCGTGCCGACCTCGGCCGCCGACGCCATCTGGCTGGCGCGCGATCTTGCCCGGCTGATGGACGAGATCGAGACCGAAGGCACGGACTGGGCGAAGCTCGCGACGCTGGTCACCGGCAATCTTGCCGGCTGGTGGCAGGTGACGCTCGACTTCCTCGGCATCGTCACCGACAACTGGCCGGAACTGCTCAAGGAGCGCGACCGCTCCAACCCGGCCGCGCATCGCAGCGCGCTGATCCGGCTGGAAGCGGCGCGGTTGAAGCACAACCCGCCGGCCGGACCGGTGATCGCCGCCGGTTCTACCGGCTCGATCCCCGCTACCGCCGAACTGCTTGCCGTGATCGCCGGCCTGCCCAATGGCGCGGTCGTGCTGCCCGGGCTCGACCGCGAGCTGGACGATGCATCCTTCGCCGCGATCACGGCGCCCGGCGCGCGGCCGGCAACGCTCGGCCACCCCCAATACGGCCTCGCCAAGCTGATCGGCGGCATAGGCGTTGCGCGCCGGGACGTCGAAGACGTCGTCGCGACGCAGCAACCGCTTGCGTTGCGCGCGGCGCTTGTCGGCGAGGCGCTGCGGCCGGCCGAAACCACCGAATACTGGACCGAGACGCGGCCGCGCTTCACGGCACATGACATCGAACAGGCGCTTGCCGGCGTGACGCTGGTGGAGGCGGCGAACGAGCGCGACGAGGCGGCGGCAATCGCCATCGCGCTGAAGCGCGCCGTGGAGACTCCAGGCAAGCGCGCGGCGCTCGTCACCGGCGACCGCGCGCTGGCGCGACGGGTCTCGGCCGAGCTTCTGCGTTTCGGCGTCGTCGCCGACGATTCCGGCGGCGCGCCGCTCCTCAACACGCCGGCCGCCAGCCTGCTGAGGCTGGCGCTGAATGCGGCGTTCCGGCCCGGCGATCCGGTGGGCCTTCTCGCCTTGCTCAAGCATCCGCTGCTTGGGCTCGGTCTCGAACGCCCTAGCGTGCGCAAGGCTGCCGAACTTATCGAGCTGGTGGCGCTGCGCGGCGGCACGGGTCGGCCCGATGTCGCATCGCTCGGCGCTCTTTTCGAGACACGGCTCGCGGAGCTGAGCGGCGACACCCGTCAGCCTTTCTGGTTTTCGCGTCTCACCGTGCGCGGCATCGAGCAGGCACAGGGCATGCTTAGCCACCTTACCAGCGCGCTCCTGCGCCTCACCGCGATGCGCGACGAGAAGGACGCCGACATCGCGACGCTGACGCGCGCCAGCGTTGCTGCGCTGGAGGATCTGGGCCGCGCGCCCGATGGCAGCCTGGCCGAGCTCTATGCCGGAGACGCCGGCGAAAAGCTCGCCGAGCTGCTGCGCGGACTGGTGGCAGCGTCATCGCCCTTCACCTTCGCCGCTTCGGAATGGCCCGACGTGATGGAGGCGCTGATCGCGCCGGAGACGGTGAAGCCGGCGCAAGGCACCGACCGCAACATCGCGATCTGGGGCGCGCTGGAAGCCCGATTGCAGAATGTCGACACGCTGGTCATCGGCGGGCTCAATGAAGGGGTCTGGCCGCGCAAGCCCGAGAGCGACCGCTTCATGTCGCGGCTGATGAAGACCGGCATCGACCTCGAGCCGCCGGAACGGCGCATCGGCCTTGCCGCGCATGATTTCCAGATGGCGATGGGCACGAAAGAGGTGGTGCTGACGCGCTCGGCGCGCTCAGGCGATGCGCCGGCGGTGCCGTCGCGCTGGCTGCAGCGCATCCTGACCTTCATCGGCAAGGAACCGGCGGCGGCCCTGCGTGGCCGCGGCGACGCGCTGCTTGGCTGGGCGCGGGCGCTCGACGCTGGCGAGAAGAAGGATTTTGCCCCTCGCCCGCAGCCCAAGCCGCCGCTCAGCATGCGCCCGCTGCATTTCTCGGTCACCGAGATCGAGACTTTGCGCCGCGACCCCTACGCGGTCTATGCGCGGCGCATCCTCGGGCTCTCGCCGCTCGAACCTTTGATCCGCGATCCGGGCGCGGCCGAACGCGGCACGCTGTTCCACGAGATCCTGCATCTGTTCTCGCGGC
>NZ_RZTO01000679.1:0-3425 GCF_003997225.1 Mesorhizobium sp. M2C.T.Ca.TU.002.02.1.1 | reverse complement strand
GGCTTTACCCCACCCACCATTCGCGGCCCGACGGCAGCCGCTCGATGCCGGACGTGTCGACGGCTCCGAGCCGTTCCGACACGCTCCTGCCGCCAACCGAAAGCGCGGGCGCGATCTCGGCCAGCGGCGCCAGCACGAAGGCGCGTTCCAGCATGCGCGGATGCGGCACTTCGAGACCGGTCTCGTGAATCACCCGGTCGCCGAACACCAATATGTCGATGTCGATCAGCCGCGGCCCCCAGCGCTCCTCGCGCACGCGCTTCAGTCGCCTCTCGACATCGAGGCAAAGGTCGAGCAGCGCGCGTGGCGAAAGCGCCGTCTCGATCGCGGCGGCGGCGTTGAGGAAATCGGGCTGGTCGAGCTTGCCCCAGGGCGGCGTGCGGTAGAGCGAGGAGACGGCGGTGACGCGCGTCGCGACGTCGCCGTCCAGCATGCGCAATGCCACGCCCATGGACTTCGCCGGGTCGCCGAGATTGCCGCCGAGGCTGAGGTAGACGGCGCTATTCCGGCCAGACAACGCTCACCTCGACATGATCGAGCACGCCCGGCACCGGGGCGTTCGGCTTGCGTACGGTGATCGCGGCTTTCCTGATCTGCGAGAACCGCGCCGTCAGCGCTTTCGCGACCTCCAGCGCCAGCGCCTCGATCAGGAAGCGGCGATGTCCGGTCACGATCTCCTCGATGACCGAGAAGGCGACGCCGTAATTGACGGTATCCTCGATGGAATCCTCCGTCAGCGGCCGGCTGGGCTCGACCGTCAACTCGGCATCGACGTAGAAACGCTGGCCAAGCGTCTCCTCCTCGTCCAGCACGCCGTGGCGGGCGAAGAAGGCGCAGTTCTTCATGCGGATGACGTACATGATCAGTGTCCGGGAGGAAGCTCGGTTTCGCGGGCAAGCATAGCATCGGTCACCGCCAGCGCGTCCACGTTGATTGCGACATCGTGGACGCGAAACAGGTCGGCTCCTTTCAAGCGCAGGATGACGCTGGTGGCCGCCGTGCCGGCCGCCCGATCGCCAGCCTCGCGCCCCGTCGCGCTGCCGATGAAGCGTTTGCGCGAGGTCCCCGCCATCAGCGGATAGCCGAGCGCCTGAAGCTCGGAAAACCGCGCCATCAGGTCGAGGTTTTCCTCCGCCGTCTCCTTGGCGAAGCCGAAGCCGGCGTCGAGCACGATCTGGCTGTCGGCGACCTTGCCGGCACGCGCGATCTCCAGCGATTTGCGCAGGAACAGGAACTGGTCCTCGATCACGTCAGGCAGCTTCTGCCGTTCGCGCCCGGTATGCATGATGACGAGCCCGGCGCCGGTCTCGGCCGCGACGCGCGCGATGCCGGGCTCTCGCTGCAACCCCCAGACATCGTTGACGATATGGGCGCCGGCGGCGACCGCCCGCCGCGCCGTGTCCTCGCGGTAGGTGTCGACCGAGATCAGCGCCTCGCTGGAAGCCGCGAGCGCGGCGATGACCGGCAGCACGCGGCCCTGCTCTTCTTCAGCGGTGATCGGAGCAAAACCAGGTCGGGTCGATTCCCCGCCGACATCGATGACGGCGGCGCCCTCTTTCGCCATGCGGCGCGCCTGCTCCAGCGCCTTCTCGGGCGCGATGAACAGGCCGCCGTCGGAAAAACTGTCTGGGGTCACGTTGAGGATGCCGACGACGACGGCCTTCGGACCGAGGTCGAGATAGCGTCCATGCGCCAGCTGCCATCGCCTTGTCGTCATTGTCCATCAACCATGCGTGATCCGCGCGAAATCAATTCCGTTGCGCTGGCGACGGCCCTAAAGCAAGGTGCGTGAAGAGGCAATATGATGAACCGATCCCTGCTCTGCGCCCTGATGCTCGCATTGACCGCCATGCCGGCGGGCGCGGCCAATCTGGTGAAGACCTATAGCTATTTCAGCGTCGGCGGCCGCACGCTCGACGATATCCAGAACCAACTGTCGAGAAACGGCCCCGAAGTGAAGAGCACCGGCTCGCGGCATCCGGGCGCCACGCAGATGGCCTTCACCACCCGCATCAGCTACGCGCAGAGCGCGGAATCCTGCCGCATCGCCGACGCGGCCGTCACCGTGAAGGTCAAGGTGATCCTCCCCGAATGGCGGCGCCCGCGCAAAGCCGATCCCGACGTCAGGCTGTTCTGGGACACGCTGTCGGCCGACATCAAGCGGCATGAGGAGCGCCATGTCGAGATCGCCAAGAACCATGCGCGCCTGCTCGAGGATGCGCTGAAATCCATCCCTGCGCAAAAGACCTGCGAGGAGGCAAAGGCCAAGGCCGCGGCGGTCCAGGCAGCCGAGCTCGCCAGGCACGATCAGGACCAGGTGCGCTTCGACCGCGTCGAAAGCGTCAATTTCGAAAACCGCATCCTCCGACTGATGCGTTACCGGATGGAGCGCGTCGAAGCCGGGCAACTGCCGCCGCCTTGACCTGAGGCAAGCCGCATCCGAGGCCAATTTCGCCCAAGCATGGTGCCAGACCGGGAAAACTTTCGAAGGGCGGTCGAAATCGGCCTATATCGAACGACATATAGCGGGGTCGAACACTCGAACCGCCATCCACGATGAGAAATGAAGGCGCGACCGGCCGCAGCCGTTTTGGCGCACTGAGCATCAGCCTCTGAAAGAATGACGCATGGACC
This sequence comes from Mesorhizobium sp. M2C.T.Ca.TU.002.02.1.1, assembly GCF_003997225.1. NCBI lineage: Bacteria > Pseudomonadati > Pseudomonadota > Alphaproteobacteria > Hyphomicrobiales > Phyllobacteriaceae > Mesorhizobium > Mesorhizobium sp. M2C.T.Ca.TU.002.02.1.1. The sequence continues at coordinate 791 of NZ_RZTO01000679.1, read as the reverse complement.
AGACCGTCGAGAAACAGGCGATGGCGCCGAAAGCCGCGCCGATGATGAGCGAGAGCGAGAAGAATACCATCATCGCCGGCGTGCTGTTGTCGATGCTTTTGGCGGCGCTTGACCAGACCATCGTCGCCCCCGCCCTGCCGACGATCGCGCGCGCGCTCGGCCATGCCGAATATCTGCCATGGATCGTCACCGGCTATCTTCTGACCGCGACGGCGGTGGCGCCGCTCTACGGCAAGATCTCCGATGTCTATGGACGCCGGCCGGTCATCCACGCCGGCATCCTCATCTTCCTGCTCGGGTCGCTGGTCAGCGCGCTCGCGCCCAACATGCTGGTGCTGGTCATCGGCCGCGCCATCCAGGGCGCCGGCGGCGGCGGTCTCTTCGCGCTGGCCCAGACGGTCATCGGCGATCTCGTGCCGCCGCGCGAGCGCGCCCGCTACGCGGCCTGGATCTCCGGCACCTGGGCGGTGGCCAGCGTCGCCGGTCCGCTGCTCGGCGGCGTGTTTGCCGAACATCTGCACTGGTCGTTGATCTTCTGGATCAACCTGCCGATCGGCTTCCTGGCCATGGCCATCGTCAACAACCCGCTGAAGAAGCTGCCGATCGCGGCCAAGCATCACCGCATCGACGGTTTGGGGGCGGTGCTCCTGGTCATCGCCACGGCGCTGCTGCTTCTGGCGCTCAGTTGGGGCGGCAGCACCTATCCCTGGTTCTCAGGCGAGATTCTCGGGCTTGTGGCCTGCTCGGCCGTGTTCTGGTTCTTCTTCGCGCTGAGACTGCTGAGAGCGGCC
>NZ_RZTO01000678.1:0-3363 GCF_003997225.1 Mesorhizobium sp. M2C.T.Ca.TU.002.02.1.1 | reverse complement strand
CCGCCGCGACGCGGGCAGGGATGACGGCGGAGGGCACGTGCCTGGCCTTCAGCGGATAGGCGACGTTTTCGGCGACATCCATATGCGGCCAGAGCGCATAGGACTGGAAAACGACGCCGACATTGCGCGCCTCCGGCGGCAGCTGCCGCTTCGGGTCGGCGACAAGCGCGTCGCCAAAAAACACGCGGCCTTCGCTCGGCGCCTCGAAGCCGGCGATCAATCGCAGCATCGTCGTCTTGCCGCAGCCGGAAGGGCCGAGCAGCGCTGTGAAGGAGCCCTTCGGAAAGGCCAGCGAAACACCGTCCAGCGCGGTCGTTTCGCCATAGCGCTTGACCAGAGACTCGACCCGGATTTCGCTCATCTTTTCGCCCACGGCAGCTGTGATGGCAGGCAATACGGTGGAAATCCGGCATTGGCAATGCAGCCGGTATCGATGCGGACCGACGTCGATCTGCCGCACCGGCGAACCGATTCTTCACCGCACTGAGGTCACATTTGCGAGTCAGAAGCCCCCAAAAGAAACTTTTCAGAACGAGCGGCGTTGCTCCGGCTGCGCCAGTTCGGGAGACAGGGAATGGACAGACTGCAATTCGAGGTGCCGGTGCGCATCACGCCCGCGCCCGGCCTGCCCATCGAGGAAATCTACAGCGTCGAGCAGGCGCTCGATTTCCTGCAGGATTGGCCGAAGCGCCGCCAGGGCAAGGTCTACGAAGCCGCGTTCAACGCCTGCTTCGGCGCGACGGTCGATGTTGCTAGCGCCGAGGAAGCCTGCCGCGCATTCGCTGCCTTCTGCCGTGTCAGCGGATTGCTTGCGAGAGACGCCATGTTCCCGGGCAAGCTTGGCGGCAGGGCAGGGACGTATCGCGACGCGCGAGCATAGAGAGCGATCGCAGCTTCAGCCGCCGAACGACACGCCGCGATAGCGCATCCCCACCTGCACGCCACGCACGATCACGCGTGACAGGATTTCCATGTCGAGCGGCATTTGCGGGCGCCACACGTCGAGCAGGAGCGCCACGCGGGGCTGATCCGAGTTGTTCATGACTTCATGCTCGAACGTGTCGTCCCAGAGCATGCACTCGCCGTCGGCGATGCGCCTTTCCTCATGGTTGATCATCATGATCGTCGCCGGGCGGCCATCCGCCTGCTTCGGGATGACCAGCCCGAGATGGAAGCGCATGATGCCGCGGAAAGGTCCGCGGTGCGGCGGGATATGCTTGCGCGGGGCGAGGAACGAGACGGCCGCCGATTTGACCTCGGGGCACTCCGCGAGCAGCCGGGTCAGCACCGGCATGCGCGCGAGGTTCTCCGGCACCGTCATGTCATAGGCCTTGAGCACGAACATGCGCCAGTCGAGACCGTCATTGGCCGAGATATCGGCCTGCTCCGGCATGATGTCGTGGAAGCGCGGCGCCGTGTTCAGCTTCGCTGCCAGCGCTTCGTCGCGGATATCTTGCCAAGCGGCGCTGAACTTCGCCGCATTGGGGAAATGCGTGCCGGCATCAAGAATGGCCGGTGCATCTATGCGCTTTTCATAGATACGGCGAACCAGATTGGTTCCGAGATCGTAGGCGCCTGACATCTCATTACCTCAACGAGGCTGTTATATAGTGGGATATTGTTTGCGGCCACGGCTCACGGAGATTTGTACGGGCCGTCAACAGGCGGATAGACATCGTGCACCTTGTCTCACTGGGCCTTCGATGCCAGTCGCGGCCCGGTGCCGACATCGATGATTTCAGGCCTGGCGGTGTCGATCGCGCCGTCCCAGCCGCCGCCAAGCGCCTTGTTGAGGGCTATGTAGTCGGTGGCGATCGAGACGCGGCTTTGCAGGGCTGAATCGTCGGCGGAATAAGCCGACCGTTCGGCATCGAGCACGTCGAGAAGGCTGGTCTCGCCAGCCTTGTAGAGCGTTCTTTCAAGCCGCGCGGCATCGCCATAGGACTTCGCGGACGACGCGAGCTTGCCGTTCCTGATGCGCTCCTGCGACAGCGAAACCGTGGCGTTTTCCACGTCTTCCAGCGCCGTCAGCACGGAAGCCTTGTAGGCGACGAAATACTGGTCGCGCTGAGCCCTGGCGACGTCGGCGGCCGCCTGCAGCTGGCCGCCATTGAACAATGGCACGCTGAGCGTGGGGCCAAAGGACCAGCCGATGGTGGAGTTCTTGCCGAGATCGCCGAGCTTGAGAGACGTGGTGCTGATGTCGCCGGTCAGGCTGACGCTCGGATAGCGCGCGGCCTCGGCCTGGCCGATCTTGGCGGTGGACTGCGCATACTGCCGTTCGGCCATGCGCACGTCCGGGCGGGTGAGCAGGATGTCGGCCGGGATACCGGTCGGGATCGGCAGGCGCGGCGCCGGGATCGGCTTTACGCGCTTCAAGCGCTCGGTGAGGGCCGCCGGCGGTCGCCCGGTCAGCACTGAAAGGCGATGCACGGCCTCGGCATAGCTCGCTTCCAGGCTCGGAACGCCGGCTTCCGTGCCGCTGGCCTGTCCTTCCGCCTTGGCGACATCCGCCGCGGTCGCCGAACCGGCCAGAGCCATCGTGCGGGTAAGCTGGGCGGTCTGCCGCTGCGATGCGGCGGAGCGCCGGGCAAGCGCTATGCGCGCCTGGTAGCCGCGCGCCTGGACGTAGTTCGAGGTCACATCGCCAACCAGCGTGAGAAGGGTCGAACGCAGTTCCTCCTCGGAAGCGTCCAGCCCGTAGCTCGCCGCCTCTACGCCCCTGCGGTTGGCGCCGAAGAGGTCGAGTTCCCAGCTGGAATCGAAGCCCGCCTGATACTGGCTGTAGGTCTCGCTGGCCGTCGTGCCGGCGGAAGTCGCGGAAACCCGGTTGCGGGTAGCCGAGGCCGAACCGTCTGCTGTGGGGAGCAGCGTGCCGACCGACTGGCGGTAGCTCGCCCGCGCTTCGCGGATCTTGGCCTTGGCGCTTGCCACATCGAGATTGCCGGCAACCGCTTCCTCGACAAGCGCGTTCAGCTCGGGATCGCGCAGGCGCTGCCACCATTTCGACAGTTGCGCCGGCTTTGCCGGTTTCGCCGCCTTCTGCCCGCCCCAACTCGCCGGCATCGCCAGCAGAGGTTTCTGGTAGTCCGGCCCGACGACGCATCCCGAGAGCAGGGCAGCGGCAAACGCGGGCAAAAAGAGCCCCTTCGCGGTCGCGAGACCGCGTTCAAAATCAAACATTTGAGAGAAACCTTTATTCCGGAGTGGCTGTGGCTTGTGTCCCGCCCGTATCCTGCTTGGCCGCCCTGCCTTTGAAGATGCGGCGCACCGTGACGAACAATAGCGGCACCAGGAAGACGCCGATCACCGTCGCCGCGATCATGCCGCCCATCACGCCGATGCCGACCGAGTTCTGCGCGC
>NZ_RZTO01000677.1:0-3430 GCF_003997225.1 Mesorhizobium sp. M2C.T.Ca.TU.002.02.1.1 | reverse complement strand
GGTGACGTTGAGGTCGGCCGCCTGCGCCGGCTGGCGGCGATCGCCGCCCCTGGCGCCGCGGGCGCCGGAAAAGGCATCGCCGAAGATCTGGCTGAAGATGTCGCTGTTGCCGTCGAACGGATCGCCGCCCGGGCGCCCGGCGCGGAATTCGAAATGCGCGCCGCCCGGGCCTTGCTGACGGCGGAACCCGGCGAACGGGTCGCCACCGGCCGCGCCTTCAAAGCCCTGGAATTTCGGCTTGCCGTCAGCGTCGATCTCGCCGCGATCATAGGCGGCGCGCGTCTTCTCGTCGCCGACGATCTCGTAAGCCTGGTTGGCGGCGGCAAAACGGTCCTTCGCCTTGGGATCATTCGGATTCTGGTCCGGATGATATTTCTTGGCGAGCTTGCGGTAAGCCGATTTTATGTCCTTCGCCGATGCGTTCTTGGCAACGCCCAGCACCTCATAGGGGTCGCGCATACTTCCTGCCTGCTAGAGATTGGATTTGTAGTCGCCCCCTATATGCGCTCGCATAGGAAGAAATTCCAGTAGCGCAAGGGCAATTAGCGCGTGAAACTCAGAGCGCCAAAATCAAAGCGCCTTGAACTCCTGCATGCGCCAGCCGCCAGCGCCGGCCAGGCACAGCTCGCCCTTGTAGAGGGCAACGCCGTCGAAGCTCTCGCGCGTGGCGCTGAAACGGCGGCAGGTCAGGCCGCCGTCCTTCAGTTCCACCAGTTCGGTGATCGCGCCGCGCGAGCCGGTGCCGGCATTGGCCCATGGCACCGTCTGGCCGCCAAGCTCCTTGATGTCGGCGGAAGAAACCGCGTTGCCGATGGTGGTCTGGTCGGAGTCCTGGTCGGAGACAGCCGGGGCGGCAGGCGAGGACGGCGCGCTGGAGGTGATGATCGAGCGGTCGACCTCGGCCTTTTGCAGGCTGAAGCCGCCGGCGCCGCAAGCGGCAAGTGGCAGCGCCAACGTCAGCAGCGCAGCCTTGGCACTGGCCGAAGCGATAACGCTCCATTGCCCGCTGTCAAAAGCTTGCGCGATACGCGACAATCGGCGAACTCCTCCCGCAATGTTAAAAATTTGGAAAACTATGAACGAAACCGAGTTAACAAGCAGTGACTTCACCGAAGCGGCGGAGCCGTTCCGGCTCTTCGCCGCATGGCTGGAGGACGCAACCAAAAGCGAGCCCAACGACCCCAACGGCGTCGCTCTGGCGACCGTCGACGCCGACGGCATGCCGGATGTGCGGATGGTGCTGCTCAAGGGGTTCGACGAAAAGGGGTTTGTCTTCTACACGAATTTCGAGAGCGCCAAGGGCCGCGAGATTCTTGGCAGCATGAAGGCGGCAATGTGCTTCCACTGGAAATCGCTGCGCCGCCAGGTGCGCGTGCGCGGGCCGGTGGAGATCGTCAGCGATGCCGAGGCCGACGCCTATTACGCGACAAGGCCGCGCGGCAGCCGCATCGGCGCCTGGGCCTCGAAACAGTCGCGGCCGCTGGAGAGCCGTTTCGCGCTGGAGAAGGCAGTGGCCGAATACACGGCGCGCTACGCCATCGGCGATATCCCGCGGCCAAAACACTGGTCGGGCTTCCGCATCGTGCCGCGGACGATCGAGTTCTGGCACGACAGGCCGTTCCGCCTGCATGACCGCGTCGTGTTTTCACGCAATGCAGCCGGCGGCTGGGACAAGACGCGACTCTATCCCTGACCTCGAGGCGGGAGATCAGTCCTTCTCGAGCTGAAACAGCAGGAAACGCGGCCGTTCGCTGGCGACGCTGACGGCTGGGCGTACGGACTTCGTCGCTTCCTTCGGCACCAGGAACGTCTCGCGCAGGTTGAGCGTGTCGCCGCTCCTGGCGCCCGAGAAGATCGCCGAGATGCAGTTGCCGACATTGTCGGGGGTTTTCAGCGAGACGATCGAGGTCGGCGACCAGCGCCGGCCGTCCTTGTCGACCAGCACGATCTTGCAGCCGAGCCAGAGCTTCTGCAGGTCCGGATTGCCGATCTTGACCTGGAAGTCGGCCAGCACCGGCACGGAGTCCGGCGGCAGGTTCGACATGCCGAAAGCGCCGCGCAAATCGGTCAGCTTCCAGTCGCTGCCGCCGAACTGCGCGCTCTGGCCCCAGGCGACACGGCGTGGGAACAGATCGTTGTTTCCAAGCAGCGTCTTGACGCTGTCATAGGCTTCGACAGCCAGGGCGAGCGGGATCAGGAGCGTGAGCGACCAGAAGCTGCGGCGGCGCCATTTCCGCTCGCCTGCCCTATTGTCCTGATCCAAAGCCTGTGCCGTCATTCGCTCTCTCAGAGTGGCTCAGCCATATCCAGCGTATCGACCGTGCCGCCGGGCAGGCCGTCCGCCGTGATCGTCACCGGCCCAAGCGAGATCTCGGCCTGCGAGTCCAGCGCCGCCACCAGCTTCTCCGAAATGAGCAAGGTCGCGTTGTTCGCCTGGTCCGGCCGCACTTCGAAGATCAGCCTCGCCTTCCTCGGCAGGCCGGGATCGACCGCAACCGGCAAAAGCCCGTTCATGAAGGACAGCCGCTCGGTCTGGTCGTAGGTAAGACCGGTCGGCCCACGCCAGGACGCGACGGAGACCGCGGTCGATTCTGCCCGCGCCGCGAACGCGACCGTGACCACGGCCCAGACGCCGCCGGTGGTCAGCACCTTTTGTTGGCCGAACTGGTCGACCTTCAGCTTGCGGGCGAACTCGATCTTTTCGGCGTGGACCTCGAAGGCGCGCCCGACGACCGTGTCGCCCAGCTTGCCGCGCGCCGGGATCGGCCCGATTAGGTCGCCATAATGCGGCTTCGATATCTGCAGGCCATAGCAGAACACCACGGCGAAAAGCAGCAGCACGATGTTGGCCGATTTTCGCATCATGGGCCCATCATGGCTGGATATCCGCGCCGGCGGGTCCGGCGCCGACGGGAATGGTCAGCGTGCCGGCCGGCGTGGGATTGAACCAGCCCGGCAGGCCGTAGAGGTTGTCGCGCGGCTTGTAGGCCTTGCGGATGACGGTCAGATGGAAATTTGCCGGTACGGCCGCTCCGTCCGGCAATTGCCAGATATAGGCCATGCGCTCCGGCATGCCGGGATGCAACTCGGGCGACATGGTGGAATCGCGCGTCAGCACGATGAAGGGTTTGGTCGCCGGATCGACCACCGTCGGGCCCGCCTGCAGCACGTCGAAATAGTCCTTGGTGGATTTTGCCGTGCGGTTGGTCATCTCGACCTCGAGCACCAGCGCCTTGCCGCCCGGCTTGAGCAATGTCCCGTAAGCGTATTTCTCCGCGGTGACATAGGCCTTCAAGGGCCGCAACAGCCACTCGCCTGTGTCGATCTGGCTTGCCGGCGCCAGAACCGGCAACGGCTCATGCCTTGCGCCGAAAGCACCAAGCACGCCGGCAACGGCGATTGCGGCCGCCGTGCCGATACCGGCGAGGGT
>NZ_RZTO01000676.1:0-3431 GCF_003997225.1 Mesorhizobium sp. M2C.T.Ca.TU.002.02.1.1 | reverse complement strand
GCGTGCCCTTGTAGATATGCCCTTTCAGCGTCAGGTCGGCGATCGCCGCGCGGATCTTCCTGGCGTTGTCGGCATGCAGCGTGCGCTCGGAGAAGAACACGTCGTGATGCACGTTGAGCAGCGCCAGGTCCTCGCGGATCATCGCCATCATCGCATCGACGGTGCGATCCTTGACGATCGCCAGCGCTTCGTCTTCCGGCATCTCCAGCAGGCCGAGGCCGAACTCCTCGGCCAGCGCCTGGCCGACGGGAACCAGATAGTCGCCCGGATAAAGCCCGGGCGGGATCTCGCCGATGGCTTCGCCAAGCGCCTCGCGGTAGCGCAGGAAGGCTGAGCGGCCGAGCACGTCGATCTGCGAACCGGCGTCGTTGATGACATATTCCTTGGTCACGTCGTAGCCGGCGAAGGCCATCAGATTGGCGAGCGTGTCGCCGACCACGGCGCCGCGGCAATGGCCGACATGCATGGGGCCGGTCGGGTTGGCCGAGACATATTCGACGTTGGCCTTGCGGCCGCCGCCGATGGTCGAACGGCCATAATTGCGTCCCTCGCCGAGCAACGCCGACAGATGCGCGTGCCAGAACGCGTCCTTGAGCCTGAGATTGACGAAGCCGGGCCCAGCGATCTCGGCCGAGGCGATATCGGCGTCGCCCCGCAGCGCTTCGGCGAGTTTCTCGGCAAGCGCGCGCGGGTTCTGCCCGGTGGGCTTGGCCAGCACCATCGCCGCGTTGGTGGCGAGGTCGCCATGGCTGGCGTCGCGCGGCGGCTCGACCGCGATGCGCGACAGGTCGAGCGCGGCCCCTTCCTTGTCCTTCAGGTCAAGGGCTTCGACGGCCTTTACGATCCGCGCGTTGAAATCGGCGAAGATATTCATTGGAAGTGCTCTGGGCTTTAAGAGGCGACCGGCCCAACGGCCGGCAAAATCGAGGCTCGCCCTAGCCCAAATCGGGCGTATGGTCAAACAGACGCCGATGTTCCTTCAAGGCATAGGTGTCCGTCATGCCGGCCAGGAAGTCGGCGACGCTGCGCGCCTTGATGCGGTCCTCGGCCCGGTCGAGCCCTTCGCGCCAGCCATCCGGCATGGCGCGCGGATCGGCGAAATAGACGTCGAACAGCTCGCGCACGATGCGCTCGGCGTCGGCCCGCACCCGCATCACTTCCGGATGCCGGTAAAGATGCTTGTAGAGGAAAGCCTTCAATTCCTTTTCGGCCGCGGCCATGCCTGTCGAGAACGTCACCAGGGTCTCGCCCGCCGCCCGCACCGCATCGGCGCTGTCCGGCTTCAGGCGTTCGATATTGGCGGTGGTCGACGCGATGACATCCTCGACCATCAGCGTGATCTGCCGGCGCATCAGTTCGTGGCCGGTGCGCACATCGTCGAGCTGAGGGTACTTGGCACGCACGCCCTTCAGGATCGAGCCAGGCAGGCCGACTTCCCCCAACATGTCCAGCGTCAGCAGGCCGGCACGCAGCCCGTCGTCGATGTCATGGGTGTTGTAGGCGATGTCGTCGGCGATCGCGGCGCATTGCGCCTCGATGCCGGCGAAGCGGTCGAGCTCCAGGTCGTGCAGTTCGGAATAGTCGCGGATCGCTTGCGGCACCGGACCCTTGAGCCCCTTCCCGCTCGCATCGGTCAACGGGCCGTTATGCTTGACCAGCCCTTCCAGCGTTTCCCAGGTGAGGTTCAGCCCGTCGAATTCGGCATAGCGCCGCTCGAGCCGCGTCACCACGCGCAGCGACTGCGCGTTGTGATCGAAGCCGCCCCAGGCCGCCATCTTCTCGTTGAGCGCGTCCTCGCCGGTATGGCCGAAGGGCGTGTGGCCGAAATCGTGGACAAGAGCCACGGCCTCGGCGAGGTCCTCGTCGCCGCGCAATGCCCGCGCCAGCGCGCGGGCGATCTGCGCCACCTCGATCGAATGCGTCAGCCGGGTGCGATAATGGTCGCCCTCATGCGCGACGAAAACCTGCGTCTTGTGCTTCAGCCGACGAAAGGCGGTGGAATGGATGATGCGGTCGCGATCACGCTGGAACGGCGTTCGGGTCGGGCTTTCCGGCTCGTCGAACAGGCGGCCGCGCGAGCGCGCCGGGTCGCTCGCGTAAGCCGCGCGCGGCCGATCGCCGAATCCGATGTCGCCGAGAGCATCCTTGCCCTGCCGCTCGTCCATTGATCCACCAGTTGACTTGGCCACGCCCGCTTCATACCTATCATGTGAAACTGAAAGCAAGGTGACGCCGATGGGCGCGGATGCCAAGACTGCCATGAAGGTCGAAATGACCGACGCCGCGGCAAAGCGGATCGCCAGGATCGTCGCCGGCGAACCGGGCAAGACCGCTCTGCGCGTTTCCGTCGAAGGCGGCGGCTGCTCCGGCTTTTCCTACAAATTCGATCTCGTCGCAGATGCGAATGATGACGATGTCGCCATCGAGAAGGACGGCGCGACCATCCTGATCGACGATCTGTCGCTGGTCTATATGGGCGGCTCGGTGATCGACTTCGTCGATGATTTGATGGGCCAGTCCTTCCAGATCAGGAACCCGAACGCGGTCGCCTCCTGCGGCTGCGGCACCAGCTTCTCCATCTGATCGGCTGCAACTTCGCAGGCCCATGACCGGCGCAGACCGGGTAGCGCATGGCTGCGTCGGCTGACTATTGGCAGGAATGCAACCGGACGCCCTTTCTAAAGAGCCGTACAGGCAATACGATCCGCTGCGTCGAACGCCCTCCGACCGAACAGCATCGAGGCCTGCATGAAGATCGTCACCTGGAACATCAACGGCGTTCGCGCCCGCATCGGCAACCTCACCCACTGGTTGACCGAAAGCGCGCCCGACATCGTATGCCTGCAGGAGATCAAGACGGTCGACGACCAGTTCCCGCGCGCCGAGATCGAGGCGCTGGGCTATAATGTCGAGACCAACGGCCAGAAGAGCTTCAACGGCGTCGCGATCCTGTCGAAGCTTCGTTTCGACGAGGTCAACCGCGGCCTGCCGGGCGACGATGCGGACGACCATGCCCGCTTCATCGAAGGCGTCTTTTCGACCGACCAGGGCGCCCTGCGCGTCGCTTCGCTTTATCTGCCCAACGGCAACCCGGTCGATGACGAGCGGAAATTTTCCTATAAATTGGCCTGGATGGCGCGGCTGGAGCGCTGGGCGGAAGAGCGCCTGCGGCTCGAGGAAGCGCTGGTGCTGGCCGGCGACTACAACGTCATTCCGGAGCCCGCCGACGCCCGCTTTCCCGAAAACTGGCTGGGCGACGCGCTGTTCCAGCCGCAGACGAGGCAGGCCTTCCGCCGGCTGAAGAATCTCGGCTTCACCGAGGCGGTGCGCTCGGTGACGGACTCGGCTGGCGTCTACACCTTTTGGGATTACCAGGCCGGCGCCTGGCAAAAGAACAACGGCATCCGCATCGACCACCTGCTGCTCTCGCC
>NZ_RZTO01000675.1:0-3438 GCF_003997225.1 Mesorhizobium sp. M2C.T.Ca.TU.002.02.1.1 | reverse complement strand
CCTTTCCCCGCCGCCCCCCCCGGACCCGCCTCGGCCGCCCGCCTGCACGATGCGCTGTTCTATGATTTCGACATCGATGCCGCGCGTGCCGGCGCGCATCGGCTGTTCCGCATCCTCGACGAACATCTCTGGTTCGCCGAGCAGGAGGGCCGCCAGTGGATCTGCTCGGCCGCCCATCCGACGATCGCCGACATTGCCTGCTTCCCCTACATCATGCTGTCGGAGGAAGGCGGTATTTCGCGCCAGGACTATCCGGCGATCCGCCGCTGGTGCGATCGCGTGAAGCGCATCAAGGGCTTCATCGTCATGTCGGGCGTGTTTCCGGCCGGGCCTGCCCGAGCCGCGGCATAAGTTTCAGTCACGGGCCGGCATTCGCTCAAGCCAGTCAAATAGCGAGAGGGAAAATGAAAACTGCCGCCGTTGCCGTCGCCGCTTGAAGCGAAGACGGGGAAGAGCGCTGCGCGCTGTTCATCGAAAACGGCCGGGTGATAGGCACCGTCATGGATGGCCCGCGGGCGGTTGATGGTCCAATTTGCAGGATTGATACCGGCCTGACGCCCCCGGGGGCGGATACCTCATATCGGCAGTTGGTTCGATCTCTTGATCTGCGAGAGCGCAAAGCTCGATTCGATCGATGCGACGCCGTCAAGGCGGGTCAACTTTTCCTTCAGGAAGCGATCATAGGCATGCAGGTCGCGCACCACGATGCGCAGCAGATAATCGCGCTGTCCGGTCATCAGATAGCAGTCGACGACTTCCGGCCAGCGGGAAATGGCGGCGTTGAAGCGTTCGAGCTCCTCCTCGCGCTGGCGTTCCAGCTTGATCGAGGCGAAGACCGAAATCGGCAAGTCGACCTGATCCTGGTCGATGACCGCGGTGTATCCCGTGATGACACCGCGCTCCTCCAGCAGCCGGACCCGGCGGGCGCACGGAGAGGGAGACAGGCCAACGCGGACGGCGAGCTCCTGCGCCGTCATCCGCCCGTCCGACTGCAGCTCGGCGATGATGCGGCGATCGATGTGGTCCAATTCCAATCTTGGCATGATCCACCAATTCTTGGTCGAAATCGACCAACATCCCCTAAATAATATCGTTTCCATATGCAAGTTTGGCTGCGCCCGCCAGGGGACCTGCAATAGGTTAGGCTGATGGGAGAGTGTTCATGGACCAAGCCGAACTGACGATACTGGCAGCGCTGGAAAGAAAGATCCTCTGGCTCGCAGCCTGGACGATCCACAATGCCAATCATCTGCGCGACAATGCCGACGGGCTGAAGGTCGGCGGGCATCAGGCCTCGTCGGCCTCGCTCGCAACCATCATGACAGCGCTCTATTTCTCGACGCTGCGGCCTCAGGACCGGGTAGCCGTCAAGCCGCACGCCTCGCCGGTCTTCCATGCCATCCAGTACCTGCTCGGCAACCAGAGCCTGGAGAAGCTTCAGGATTTCCGCGCGCTCGGCGGTGCCCAGAGCTATCCGTCGCGCACCAAGGACGGCGACGATGTCGATTTTTCCACCGGCTCGGTGGGGCTTGGGGTGGCCCAGACGCTATTCGCCTCGCTAGTTCAGGACTACCTCAATGCGCGCGACCAGAACCTCGCCGAGGGAAAGATGGTCGCGCTGGTCGGCGATGCGGAGATGGACGAGGGCAACATCTTCGAGGCGCTGCTCGAGGGTTGGAAACACGGCCTACGGAATTGCTGGTGGATCGTCGACTACAACCGACAGAGCCTCGACGCCGTCGTGCGTGAGGGCCTGTGGGAGCGGTTCGAGAGCATTTTCCGCAATTTCGGCTGGGAGGTGGTGATCCTGAAACATGGTTCGCTGCAGCAGGCGGCCTTTGCCGAGCCCGGTGGCGAGGCGCTGCGGGCATGGATCGATGCCTGCCCCAACCCGCTCTATTCGGCGCTGACCTTCCAGGGCGGGGCGGCCTGGCGCAAGCGGCTCGAGGCCGACCTCTGCGACGCGGCAGCGCCGCTGCTGGCGCGGCGTTCGGACGACGAGTTGGCGGCGCTGATGACCAATCTCGGCGGTCACGACCTGCCGTCCCTTCTGGCAGCGTTCGAAGCGGCGCGCCGGCACGACCGGCCGACATGCTTCATTGCCTATACGATCAAGGGTTTCGGCCTGCCGCTCGCCGGACATAAGGACAATCATGCCGGTCTGATGACGCGTGACCAGATGGCTTCGCTGCGGGCCTCGATGGGGATCGCCGAGGGGCGCGAATGGGAACCGTTCGAAGGCTTGAGCGCAAAGAGCGCCGACCTGAGGCGTTTTCTCGCCGCGGTGCCGTTCAACGCCGGAGGTTCTCGGCGCCACCATGCGCAGCGTGTGCCCGTTCCCGAACGGCTGGCGATCGAGACCAGGGGCACGATGTCGACGCAGGCCGGCTTCGGCCGCATCCTCGACGAGGTGGCGCGCATTGGCGGCCCGCTGGCCGACGCGATCGTCACGGCATCGCCGGACGTCACCGTCTCGACCAATCTCGGCCCGTGGGTCAATCGCCGTGGCCTGTTCGCAAAGGAATCGCTCGCCGACACCTTCCGCAGCGAGCGCATCGCCTCGGCGCAGAAATGGGAATTCGGCACGAGCGGACAGCACATGGAACTAGGCATCGCAGAGAACAACCTCTTCATCCTGCTCTCGGCGCTGGGCCTTTCGCATTCGCTGTTCGGCCGGCGTCTGCTGCCGGTTGGCACGCTCTACGATCCATTCATCCAGCGCGGGCTCGATGCCCTGAATTATGCCTGCTACCAGGATGCCCGCTTCCTGCTGGTCGCGACGCCCTCCGGCATTACGCTGGCACCTGAAGGGGGCGCGCATCAGTCCATCGCAACGCAGCTGATTGGCATGGCGCAAGACGGGCTGGCGGCCTACGAACCGGCTTTCGTCGACGAGCTGGCGGTGATCATGCGCTTCGCCTTCGACTACATGCAGCGCGACGGCGAGGCGGTGCAGTCGGAGCGCACCTGGCTGCGCGAGGAGACCGGCGGCTCCGTCTACCTGCGGCTTTCGACCCGGCCGATCGAGCAGGTCGCCCGCGGCATGACGCCGGAACGCGAGCAGCAGATCATCGACGGCGCGTACTGGTTGAGGCCGCCCGGCCCGAATTGCGAGGTGATCGTCGCCTATACCGGCGCGGTCGCGCCCGAGGCGATCGAGGCGGTGGGGATGATGGCCGAGGACCGGCGCGACGTCGGTCTGTTGGCCGTCACCTCGGCCGATCGGCTGAACGCCGGCTGGACGGCGGCGAGCCGGGCGCGCGAGAGGGGGCTGGTACACGCCAGGAGCCATGTCGAACGTCTGTTCGATGTCCTGCCGCCGCATTGCGCCATCGTTACGGTGGCGGACGGCCATCCCGCCGGATTGGGCTGGCTCGGTTCGGTCTACGGCCATCGTACCCGCAGCCTCGGCGTCGAGCATTTCGGCCAGTCCGGCAC
>NZ_RZTO01000674.1:0-3443 GCF_003997225.1 Mesorhizobium sp. M2C.T.Ca.TU.002.02.1.1 | reverse complement strand
GGCGAGATCCGCGCGCTCGCCTTCATAGGAGATGGTGTGGCCGTTGATGATCGAGGCCGACAGACCGGCATAGCCCCAACCGGCGTCGTAGACGCTTTCCAACTCGAAGCCGTGGATCTTGGCCTTGGCGAAGTTCTGGTACTGGAAACAGATCGGAATGCCCGGGCCGAACGGGCAGCCGCTGGTCGGGTCGAAGGGGGAGAGCGTCACGCCGTCGATGTAGTCGTCGACATTGTTGTTGAAGTAGGCGGCCTTGAGCCGAAGCGCGTCGCCGCCCTCGATGATGTCGTTCTGCTTGTAGTTGACGCCGAACTCGACGGTCTTGCCGGTTTCGGGCTTCAGGTTCGGATTGGGCAGGAACGGGAAACTGACGCCGGCCGGATGGTTGCCGCTGATCAGCGTCTCGGTCAGCGAGGGCGAGCGATAGCCTTCCGCATAAGTGCCGTAGAATTGCAGTCCGGCCAGGCCTGCGCTTTCGAAGGGCGAGATGCCGATGGTGATGCGCGGTGAGACGCGGTCGCCGGAGGTCTCATTCGTGTCGTCCTTCAGGCTGTAATTGTCATAGCGCAGGCCCCCTATGATTTCGAGCCATTCCCAGGTCAGCTTGTCCTGGATGTAGGCGCCGGAGACGTTGCGCTTGCCCGACGGCGTGTAGAAGCTGTCGCCGCCGGCGCTGCCGCCGGTATCGACATCGTCGCCGACCCAGTCGCCGCCATAGGTCAGCTCATGCGCAACGCCCGCCGTCTTGAAGCGCGACGTGTTCCAGATGTCGATGCCGGTGGTGCCGACATCGAAGGTGGACAGGGAGCCGGCCGGCAGCACTACGGGCAGGCCGGTGGTGGGATCGAAGCGGTTCTCCGCGGTAAGCGTCTTCAGGTCGAGAAGCGTCTTGTTGTAGGAAGCGTTGATGTGAAGGTCGAGCCAGCTCTTCGCATCATCGGTGATGTTGTAGCGGGCCGTGAAGGTGTTCGACTTCAGGTCGACGTCGTTGGCCGGCACGCCGCCGCTGGTCTCGGTCCAGCCGTCGCTGGAACCGACCCAACCTAATTTCAATTCGCTGTTCTCGGTCGGCCGGATGGTGGTCTTGAGCAGGCCACTCAGCACGTCGAAGCCGGTGCCGGCAACGGTGTCGCCGCCGCCGTTCTTGTAGTCGCCGTAGTCGCGGTAGACGACGTTGCCCAGAACGTCCCAGTTTTCGTTGATCTTGTAGGCGCCGGTGGCGCTGGTGGTCCAGCCCTTGCCATTGCTTTCATAGCGCCCGGTCAGCGAGCCGGCCCAGGTCTCTTCCGGCTTGAGGAAATCGGCGGCGTCCTTGGTGTCGAAGAAGACGACGCCGCCGATGGCGCCGGAGCCATAGGTGTTGGCGGTCGGGCCGCGGATGACATCGACCGACTTGATGAGCTCGGGATCGACATAGAAGGTCGACTGCGTGCCGTGGTCCGAACGCTGGAAGTCCTGCCTGGCGCCGTCGACGATCACGGCGACGCGGCCGAAATCCTGCAGGCCGCGGATGTTGATGCTCGACGAGACGCGCCGGGCGTCGGCCTGGACGGTGACGCCTGGCACGCCGAGCAGCATCTCGTTCGGCGTCGTCGCCATGCGGCGGTCGAGCTGTTCCTGGTCGACATGGCTGGCCGAGGCCAGCGACTGGATCGCCGTTTCGCCGGTGCGGCTGATGACGAGGATCTTGTCGAGCAGGGTTCCTTCGGCCGCGGCCTTCTCATCGGCCTGCTTTTTCTGATCGGCCTGCTGCTGGTTGGCCGGCTGCGCGGCTTGTTGGGCCTGCGCGGCGGGCACGCTGAGCGCGATCGCCGCCGCTCCGGCCATCAATGCGGCGATTGCCTTTGCAATCGATCGGAAGCCCGGACCTGCGCTATTGCCCGCCAGGCCCGTCCGTCCCCAAGTCACCAACCCCATGCCCCAACTCCAGATTTCAGGCTCGTAGCTGGCTGGCCGGTGGCTCGCTCGCATTTTTGATCACGTCCGGCGTCTTAAATGTTGACTCATTTAGTCCGGTAATGCACTGACTAGTAAACATGATTATTCGAGTCAAGAATTGAATCGGCATTTTATGAGGCTGCGGCCAAGATGGCCGGCAGAGGAAAGGACCGACCCGATGAACACGCACAATCCCAACGATTTCCGCTATCGCGTCCGCCGTCCGGAGGACACGCAGATGCGTTACGAACGGGTGCCGTTGGCGGTGAGGACGCTCTCCAGCAACACGCTGTTCCAGGGCGAGCACGAGATCGGCATCGAGCATCATGGCGCGCTCTACCGCCTGAAGATCACCCGCCAGGGCAAGCTGATCCTCAACAAGTGACCGCAATCGGCGGGCGATAGACGAACATCAGGCAATACAGGTGAACGACATGGACCAGCGCGTTAAGCCGTCGCCGGAGGAAATCCGGCGGGCAAGGCAGGACAATCCCAAGATGCGGGAACGCGATCTCTCGGCGCAATTGGGCATTTCGGAAGCGGAGCTGGTCGCGGCGCAATGCGGCTTCGGCGCCGTCCGTGTCGAGCCGCGCGTCAACGACCTTTTGACCGGCCTGGAGGCGGTCGGCGAGGTGATGGCGCTGACGCGCAACGAAAGCGCCGTGCACGAGAAGATCGGCGTCTACGACAAGGTCGTCACCGGCAATCACAACGCCATGGTGCTTGGTGAAAACATCGACCTGCGCATCTTCCCGAAAGTCTGGGCGCATGGCTTTGCCGTCGAGAAACGCGACGGCGGCGAGATCCGCCGCAGCCTGCAGTTCTTCGACGCGGCGGGCGAAGCGGTGCACAAGGTGCATCTGCGGCCGGCTTCGAACCTCTATGCCTACCAGAAGCTGGTGGCGAGCCTCGAATCGTCGAATCAGGAACCGACCGTCGCGATCCTCCCAGGCGCCGCGGAAGGAGAGGGCGAGGGGCATGCTTCGGTCGCCTCGATCGACGATCTGCGCGACCGCTGGAGCCGGCTGACCGATGTGCACCAGTTCTTCGGCATGCTGAAGACGCTGAAGCTCAGCCGCCGCGAGGCGGTGCGGATGGTCGGCCAGGACTATGCGTGGCTGCTCGACAATGACGCGGTGAGCGCCCTGTTCCATCACGCGGCGGCAGGCGAGATGCCCATCATGTGCTTCGTGGGCAACCGCGGCTGCATCCAGATCCATTCCGGCCCGATCAGATCGGTCAAGCCGATGGGGCCATGGATCAACGTGCTCGACGAGACCTTCCACCTGCATCTGAGGACCGACCACATCCACGAGGTCTGGGCGGTGCGCAAGCCGACCAAGGACGGCCATGTCACCTCGCTGGAGGCCTATGGCGCCGATGGCGGCATGATCATCCAATTCTTCGGCAAGCGCCATGAAGGCGAAGGCGAGCGGGAAGACTGGCGTTTTCTCGCCGAGAACCTGCCCCGCGTTCCCAGCCCGACCGCTGCATAAGGCCTGTCT
>NZ_RZTO01000673.1:0-3451 GCF_003997225.1 Mesorhizobium sp. M2C.T.Ca.TU.002.02.1.1 | reverse complement strand
GATCAGCGCTCAGCACTGCGCGGTGACCGGCTTGCCGATCGCCCGGCCGCGTTCGAGGCGCAGCGCCATGAGCACGACGCCGAGCGCGGCAAGCGGCACCAGGCCCGCAACAAGGGGGACGGCGCCGAGGCCGGGGCCATGGTCGATGACGAAGCCGCCGAGCCAGGCGCCGATGGCATTGCCGAGATTGAAGGCGGCGATGTTGAAGGAGGAGGCCAGGCCCTGACCGGCGCCCTCGGCCTTCTCCAGCACCCACATCTGCAGCGGCGCGACGGTGGCGAAGGCGGCGGCACCCAGCAGGCCGACGGCGACGATCGCCGTGATCGGCTGATGGATCGCCGCAGTCATGACGAACAGCACGGCCGACAGCGCGACCAGCGTGCCGACGACCGTCGGCACCAGATGGCGGTCGGCGAGGCGTCCGCCAAGCAGATTGCCCGCCACCAGCCCGCCGCCGAAGACAAGCAGGATCGGCGATACGGCTCCCTCGGAAAAGCCGGTGACGCGGGTGAGGATCGGCGCCAGATAGGTGAAGGCGGCAAAGACGCCGACCCAGCTCAGCACCGTGGTCAACAGGCCGAGCAGCACCGGCCGGCGGCCGAGCACGGCGAGCGTGCCTTCGGTGCTTTCCTCCTCGTCCGCGGCGGCGGGCTCGTCGCGCGGCACCAGCAATGCGATCACCGCAAAGGCGATGACGCCAACCAGCGTGACGGCGAGGAAGGTGGAACGCCAGCCATAGGCCTGGCCGAGCCAGGTGCCGAAAGGCACGCCGAGGATGTTGGCGACGGTGAGGCCGGTGAACATCAGCGCGATCGCCGAGGCCTTCCTGTTCGGCGCGACCAGGCTGGTGGCGACGACGGAGCCGACGCCGAAGAAGGAGGCGTGGGCGAAGGCGGTCAGCACACGCGCCGCCATCAGCGTCCAGTAGTCGGGCGCCAGCGCGCAGGCGAGGTTGCCGACGGTGAAGACCACCATCAGGGCAAGCAGCAAGGTCTTCTTCGCCAGGCGGCCGGTCAGCGCGCCAAGCAGCGGCGCGCCGACGACGACACCCAGCGCATAGCCGGAAATGAGCAGGCCCGCGGACGAGATCGAGACGCCGAGATCGGCGCTGACATCGAGCAGCAGGCCCATGATGACGAATTCGGTGACGCCGATGCCGAAGGCGCCGGCGGTGAGGGCATAGAGAGCAAGGGGCATGGCGATGGTCCGTCTGGTCAGGAAAGGGGCGCTCAATCCCGCGCCCCGGAATCTTTGCTGGCGCATGATCTTTCCCGAAAACCGGTTCCCCACTTTTCGGGATCATGCACGGGGAAGATCGTGATCGGGCAAGCTGTGAACCAGCCTTGCGCCAGGCATATTTTCTGTGAAATAGATTCACGAATGGCGAGGCCCGACATCAACCGTTCCGGCGAGATCGAAGTGTTCGTCCGCGTCGTCGAGGCGGGCAGCTTTTCGGCCGCGGCGCGGGCATTGCGCATGACGCCTTCGGCGGTGAGCAAGCTGATCGCGCGGCTCGAGGCGCGGCTTGGCGCGCGGCTGATCAGCCGCTCGACGCGCCGGCTGCAACTGACACCGGAAGGCGCGGCCTTCCACGACAGCGGCATGCGCATCCTGGCCGATCTCGATGCGGCCGAACGGGAAGCGGCGGCGGGCGCCGCGCCGCGCGGCAGGCTGAGGGTCAATTCCTACGTACCGTTCGGCCAGCATCGGCTGATGCCGCTGTTGCCGCGCTTCCTCGAACGCTACCCGGAAATCTCCGTTGAGGCGGTGCTGACCGACAGCGTCATCGACCTGATGGAGGAGCGCGCCGATGTCGCGATCCGCGCCGGCCCGCTCAGGGAGTCACGGCTGGTGGCGCGCAAGCTCGGCCAGAGCCGGATGGTGGTGGTCGCGGCGCCGGCCTATCTCGAAGCGCGCGGCATGCCGCGGACGCCGGCCGACCTGGCCAGCCACAATCTGCTCGCTTTCGGCTTCGTGCGGCATATCGACGGCCTGCCATTCGTGGATGCGAAAGGCGCTCCGCTCATGGTTCCGATCGCCGGCAATTCGACGGTCAGCGACGGCGAGGCGATGCGGCTGACGACATTGGCCGGCGCCGGCATCGCAAGGCTGGCGCGCTGGCATGTCGAACCGGACATCGGCGCCGGGCGGCTCGTGCCGCTGCTGGAAGCATTCAATCCCGGCGACGAGGAGCAGACGCATGCCGTCTATGTCGGCCAGGGCAAGCATCTGCCGGCCCGGGTGCGGGCGTTTCTCGATTTTCTTGCGGAGACAGTGCGCCTTTGAAACGGAAAAGCCGCGCGCCCAGGGACACGCGGCTTCCGAAAAGGCCGGCTTTGTTCGAAGACGGATCATGCCTTCGGCACGAACGGCGCCGGACGCCGGCCGGCGCCTTGCCGCTCCAGCATCCAGCCGGGATATTCGGCGGGCAACGCGCTCACCTCGTCGAGCTTGGCGAGGTCGTCGGCATCGAGCTGCAGGCCGGTGGCGGCCAGGTTCTGCTCGAGCTGGTCCATGCGGCTGGCGCCGATGAGGACGCTCATCACGAAAGGCTTGGCCAGCACATAGCCCAGCGCAACCGTGGCGACGCTGACGCCATGCTTCCTGGCGACCTCGCGCATGACGGCAACCGCCGCCCAGGCGCGATCCTCATTGACCGGCGGGAAGTTGAAGGACGCGCGGCGGCCCTCGCCATTGCCGGGCGCGCCGGGGCCGTATTTGCCGGAAAGCAAGCCGCCAGCCATCGGCGACCAGACCATCAGGCCTAGCTTCTCTTCGTTGATCAAAGGCACGATCTCACGCTCGAGATCGCGGCCGGCGATCGAATAGTAGGATTGGATCGTCTCGAAGCGGGCAAAGCCCTTGCGCTCGGCAATGCCCAGCGCCTTGGCGATGCGCCAGGCCTGCCAGTTGGAGACGCCGACGTACCGCACCTTGCCGCTGGCGACGAGGTCGTCGAGCGCGCGCAGCGTCTCGTCGATCGGCGTCACCGTGTCGGTGCCGTGCAGCTGGTAGAGATCGATATGATCGAGCTGCAGCCGCTTCAGGCTGCCGTCGACCGAATCCATGATGTGGCCGCGCGAGGAGCCGCGCTCGTTCGGCCCGTTGCCCATGGCGCCATGCACCTTGGTGGCGATGATCACGTCCGAGCGCTTGACGCCGAGATCCTTGAGCGACTGTCCCAGCAATTGCTCGGACTGGCCGAAGGAATAGACGTCGGCCGTGTCGAAGAAATTGACGCCCGCGGCGATCGAGCGGCCGACGATCTCGTTGACGCCTTTCTGGTCGAGACTGGCGATCAGGCCCCATTGGGCATTCTGGCCGGCGGCGCCGAAGGTCATGGTGCCGAGGCAGAGTTCGGAAACGAACAGGCCGGTATTGCCGAGCTGGTTATAGCGCATGGTGGGATTCCCCGAGAAAATTTGAAGACAGCCACGAAATAGGAACGGGC
>NZ_RZTO01000672.1:0-3463 GCF_003997225.1 Mesorhizobium sp. M2C.T.Ca.TU.002.02.1.1 | reverse complement strand
GGTCTCTCTCAGGTACTGAACTAGTTGCAGCGAGCCGTGTAGATCCGGCCGCGATGATCGCGATACTGGCAGTAGCCGTTGCGCAGGTTGCGAACCAGAAGGCCCGAACCGGCGCCGACGGCCGCGCCGATCAGCGCACCCTTGCCGCCGCCGACCAGACCGCCCACGCCGGCGCCGATCAGGCCGCCGCCCACGACGTCCTGCTCGGTCGTGGTGCAGCCACTGACGGCGACCACGGCAACCATGGCAATGATCATCTTCCGCATAGAATTGCTCCTCACTTTTGTCCTCACTTTTGGCAGTGCCAACAGCCATTTAGCACGAAAAAACGGGCTTTGCCTGCCCGATCTTACTGTTGTTTAAGATAGTCTTTTTCGGGGCGCTCGCTGTTTGACGCGACAAGCATGCCGGAAACCTCCAAAGACGCGACCAGCGTGCCGTCGGACCGCACGTTCCAGACGATCCGGTCGTAATCGTCCTCCAGCGCCGGATCGACGGCGAGGCACTTACCGATGATGTGGGGGGCCTGACCCCGCAGGTCGCCGAGGGCGAAAGGCCGTTCGGCGACGCAGGCCTCAGCGCTCTCGAAGACGCTGACGGGCACTTGGAGTTCCCGGCAATCGGTCATCGTGCTCGAACAGCCGACGACGAAAAGCAATGCGGCGATGTGTTCCATGGCTCCAAACCTCTCGCCGCAAACAACGATTCTCGGCGAACGAAAGTTCCGGGCCTGGATTTCAAGGCGTCGCGTCGAACGGATTCAGGCGACGCTTCAAGGTTCTATCTCGATCCCGCGCGGGGTCAGAACAATTGCCAGGCCGCGGTCAAGGCCACGGCCGCCAGAAGCGCGATCGCGCCGAGGCGGAGCGAAAGATGCGACGATCGCGGCGCCGGCGGCGGCTCGGCATCCTGGAAGCCGCTCATCGAGACGCGGGCGGCCTGTTCCAGCCTGTTCATGTCGGCAACCATCATGTCAGTCTCCCAGATCGCGCGCCGGGGCGCGGATGGGTGTCCGGCGTATTGTTAGCCGGAAGCACATGATCGGATTTTATGGTGAACAGCCGGTTAAGACGCTTTTCCGGCAAGGCTCGATTTTACCGCAATTCCGGACGGAAAACAGCTACGCACTTGGAATTGCTCGCGCCATCGGCGGCACGATCAATCCGTCTCGAAATTCCCGTGCGGGACGGTGAGACGGTATTCCATGCGGTCCTTGCCGATTTCCAGCGTCGCGGAGCCATTCAGCGACATCGGCACGACGCGTTCCAGCGCCACGCTGCCGAAGCGCTTCTCATTGCGCGGGGCGTCGCCGATCGCTTCGGTCCAGGTCAGCAAAAGATTGGGCGGGGTTCCGTTTTCGGGATGGAGCCGGGCGCGCACCTCGACATGCCCGTCCGGCCGGGACAAGGCGCCATAGCTCACGGAATTCACGGCCAGCTCATGCATCGCCAGGCCGATATGCAGGGCGGCGTTGGGATTGAGATAGGGATTTTCGCCCGTGAACCGCAGGCTTTTGGCCAGATCGCTGCTGTAGCGGCCGACCTGGCCCGATACGAGCTCCTGCAGCGCCGCTCCTCGCCAGTTGGAGGATGTGACCAGATCCTGCGAGGAAGCGAGCGATTGCAGCCGGCCGCGGAACCGCGCCAGGAAGTCGCTGAGCGTCTCCGTATAGCGTCCGGTCTGTGTGGCGATGCTCTGGATGATGGCCAGGAGATTCTTCGATCGATGGCTGACTTCGCGCAGCAATGCCTTCAGCGTCTGCTCGCGGCGTTTCTGCTCCGTCGTCTCCACCATCGTCGTGACGACGCCAAGAACGTCGCCGGCTTCCCCGCGGTCGGCATCGATCCAAAGCTGGAACCAGCGGACGCCCTGGCTTCCCGGAATGCTGAGCTCGAGCTGATCCGCGTTGCCGGATTCGATCACGCCCAGCTTGGCCGCTTCTATGCGCTTGGCCTGCACCGGCGAAAGCAGATCCTTGCCGTCGGCCGTCTCGGACGCCCAGGGCGCGCTCATGTTGCGCGCCCAGACCGTCTTCATCTGCCGGTCCTGGTAGAGAACCGAGATCCCGGCATTGTGCAGGGCGTGAAGCAGGGCCCGCCCCAGCTGCATCCCGCTCTCCGAGGGATGCATCGCTATCACTTCGCCGTTCTGCTTCTTGTCTTTCGTGGGACCCTCGGAAGGCATTGGAAATATATCCCCGCGCTCGGTCCTTGAACGGATCAATCCGCAACTGGTTCCGCGAGCCACCGCCCCCGCGACCGCAGAGGCCCCCAAAAACGGTCCGCCGGACGGTGCTCTTTCGAGGCGCCGTCCGGCGGTGGCTGGAAACCGTTTGAGGGGTGCGGCTTCCAGTGTCGCGGTCAGGCTCTCCTGAAGAGGCCGGCAATGAGCGAAATCACCAGGAAGGCGAGGAAGATGAAGAACAGAATCTGCGCGATGCCCGCCGATGTGCCGGCGATGCCGCCGAACCCAAGCGCGCCGGCGATGATCGCAACTACGAGGAATACGAGCGCCCAGTACAGCATGATGCGTCTCCTTCTTCTGTCGGGAAAAGAACGTGGCTCGGTGTCGTTTGTTCCACCATTTGCCGAAAAAGACGATCCCCCTCGAAGGGCTTTTCAAATCGCAAACGGGCTAGCTTCACGCGCGACGAAAAAGCCTCGCGTGGCGCTCCAAGAGCTTCGCTTCGGCAGGCTCAGGCGGCGGCTTTGGCCTGGCGGTCGAAGAACAGGGCCTGGCTGATCAGAGCCTTGACCATGTCGGGATTGAAGGGCTTTGTGACCAGAAAGGCCGGCTCGGGGCGTTCACCGGTCAGCAGGCGTTCCGGAAAGGCGGTGATGAAGATCACCGGCACCGGCGTCGAGGACAAGATCTCGTTGACGGCTTCGATGCCCGAGCTGCCGTCGGCGAGCTGGATGTCGGCCAGGACCATTTTCGGCCGCGTCTTGCCGAACAGGGCCACCGCCTCCGCATGTGTGCGCGCCGTGCCCACCACGCGGTGGCCGAGACTTTCGACCATCTCCTCGATATCCATGGCGATCAGCGGCTCGTCCTCGATGATCAGCACGTCGGTCGCCACCTGGCGGGAAATCTCGTTGCTCGCCTGGGCCAGCAGCTCCGAGAACTCTTCCTCCTCGACATCGAGGATTGCCGCCGCCTCGTCCTCGCTGAAGCCTTCGACGGCAACCAGGAGGAAAGCCTGGCGCGGACGGGGCGCGAGCGCATTCAGATTGGCCGCGGCCCGCTGCTCCCAAGCGGTCTGCGGCTGTTCCTGCGGCACGCGGATAGCCACCGAGGTGAACAGCCTGGCGAAAACCTTGTAGAGCGCGATGCGGTCGCTCGAGGCCTCGGGGAAGATATTGGTATCGGCGATGATGGCTTCCAGCATCGCGGCGACCAGCGCGTCGCCGCTCTCCTGCGATCCCGATACCGCCCGCGAGAAGCGGCGCAGGAACGGAAGATG
>NZ_RZTO01000671.1:0-3466 GCF_003997225.1 Mesorhizobium sp. M2C.T.Ca.TU.002.02.1.1 | reverse complement strand
GCATCAGCGCCATCGACACGACAATGATGATCGTCGAGACCGCGTTGATCTCGGGCGTGAAGCCTTTGCGGATCGCGGCATAGATTTCGACCGGCAGCGTCGTCTGGCCGGGCGTCGACAGGAAATAGGAGACCACGAACTGGTCGAACGACACGGCGAAGGCGAACAGCCCGCCGGCGATCACGCCGGGCATGATCCAGGGCAGGGTCACGCGCATGGTCACCTGCCACTGGTTGGCGCCGAGCGAGCGCGCCGCCTCCTCCAGCTCCGGCGCGAAGGTCTGCAGCCGCGCGGAGACGACGACGATGACGTAAGGCAGCGCCAGCGCGACATGGCCGAGCAGGATGGCGATAAGCCCGCGACCGATGCCGACGCCGAAGAAGAAGATCAGCATCGCCGTGCCGGTGATCAGCCATGGAATGGCGATCGGCGGGAAGAGCAGCGCCTGCAGCACTTTCTTGCCACGGAACTCATAGCGATAGAGCGCGAGCGAGGCCATCGAACCCAGCACGGTCGATATCAAAGTGGTGATGACCGCGATCTCGATGCTGTTCCAGGTCGCCGCGATCAGCTGGTCGTTCTGCCAGAGCGAGGCGTACCAGTCCGTCGTCCACTCGAACGGCAATTGGTAGAAGGGCGAGGCGTTGAAGGACATCGCCGCCATGATGATGATCGGCAGATAGAGGAAGCCGAGCAAAAGCACGATGTAGAAGCGCCCGAGCCCTTCGAGGATGCGCGTGGTCGGCATCACGCAGCCCTCCGCAGGACGGGCGCGGCCAGCGCCAGGATGATCAGCACGACGGCGAGCAGGATGAAGGAGAGCGCGGCGCCCAGCGGCCAGTTGAAGACGGCGACGAACTGATCCTCGATGACCGTGCCGTAGAAGGTGCCGGTGCGGCCACCGAGGATGCGCGGCTCCATGAAGGAGCCGACCACCGGCACGAAGATCAGCGCCGCACCCGCGATCAGGCCAGGCATCGACAGCGGGATGATCACCCGCCACAGCACCTGCCGCCGCGAAGCGCCGAGCGAGCGGCCCGCCTCGATCAGCGAGTCGTCGATCGCCTGCAGCGTCAGATAACAGGTCAGCACCATGTAGGGCACATAGGAATGCACCAGGCCGATGATGACGGCCGGATAGGAATACATGAGATCAATGTTGATCTTGAAGGGCAGCACGGCGTTGAGAGCCGTGTCGAGGATGCCGCCTTCGCGCAGCACCATCGCCCAGGAGAAGATGCGCACCAGCCCGTTCGACCAGAACGGCAGGATGACCAGCAGGAAGATCGCCTCGCGGCTGCGCCCCTTCAGCACCTTGGCCAGCACATAGGCGGCAGGGTAACCGATGACGACGCACCACAGCGTCACCTCGAGCCCGAGCCGCAGCGAGGCGAACAGCAGCGTCGAATAGAGGCTCTGCGAGAAGAAGGCCGCGTAGTTGCCGAGCGTGAACGACCATTCCTTTCCGGCCAGCGGAAGGTCGGTCATGAAGGAGAAGAAGACCATGGCCGACAGCGGCAGGAAGATCGCCACCGTCAGCCAGAGATAGGCGGGAAGGAGAAGCGGCAGCGCCGGCCTCAGTCCGCGGCGCGAACCGATCGCAAGCTGGTCAGCCATTCTGCCTCTCCTCCCCGAAAGACATCGATTACTTCACGTTGACCTTCAGCTCCTGCCACAGCGCCAGATACTTCTCGCGCTGCTCGTCGGTGATCGGCGCCTGGAACTGGATGCGCTTGGCGACATCGGGGCTGCCCATGACCTTGCGGTTGAAGGAATCCTCAGGCAGGGCGTCGACCGCCTTGGTGTTGGCCGAGACCGGCGCGCCGACCTTGGTGACCCATTCGACATAGAATTTCGGGTCGATCATGTAGTTGATGAAGGCCTCGGCGCCGGCGACATTCTTGGAATCGACGGGGATTGAGAAGGCGTCGAGCCAGGCAACGGCCCCTTCCTGCGGGATGACCAGCGAGACCGGCAGCTTGAAATGCGTCTTGGCGCGGTCGGCCGAGCCGCTCCAATAGGTGCCGATATCGATCTGGTTGGAGGCGACCATCTGGTTCCAGTCGTTCTCGGAGCTCCAGAAGGTCTTGATCTGCGGCATCAGCGAGGTGAGCTTCGCCTTGACCGCGTCCATATCCTTGATGTCGTTGATGTTCTGCCCCGACGCGATCGCGCCGAACTGCACCGCCTCGACGGCGTCGTCGCGGATGATGACGCGGCCCTTATGCGCCGGATCCCACATCTCGGCGATGCTCGTCGGCGGTTTGTCGAAGGACTTTTCGTTGATGGCCAGAGCCGTCAGGCCCCACACCCACGGCACGCCATAGACCTTGCCGTCATGGTTGAGCATCGGCGAGCCGGCCTTGTCCTTGGCGATATCGGCATAGTTGGAAAGCTTCGAGACGTCGATCGGCTGGATCAGCTTGCCGGCCATCGCCTGGTCGTTGAAGGCGGCGTTGATCATGACGACGTCGTAGAGGCCGGGATTGGTGCGGATCTTGGTCAGCATCTCCTGTTCGGAGTTGAAGAAATCGTTGACCACCTTGAAGCCGGTCGCCTTCTCGAAATTGGCGACCGCCCATGGCTCGTCGGCGCCGTAGCCCTTCCAGTTGAGCACATGCACTTCCTCGGCGGCTTGTGCGGCAAACGTGAATGCGGAGACGAAGACGGCGGTGGCCGTGAGCAATGCGGTCAATCTGGGCATGCGCATGATATTTTCCTCTCATTGTTCGCCCGGTTGACGGGCTTGTTAAGTTGCAGTCGCTTCCGTCCGGCCAAGCGCGGTCATCGCTTCGCCGCGCTCAGTCAGGAACTCCTGGATTTCCATGTCGGTTGGCGCAGAGGACCCGCCATGGCGGGTGACCGAAAGCGCCGCCGCCGCATTGGCGTAGCGGGCCGCCTCGCAAGGAGACATGCCGCGCGAAAGGCCGCTGACGAAGGCGCCGATATGCGTATCGCCGGCCCCGTTGGTGTCGACGGCTTCCACCTCGAAACCCGGCACTGCGCGGGTGCCGCCGTCGGCCATGCGCACAAGGCAGCCATGCGCACCGGCGCGGATGACGACGCCTTCAGCGCTGTGGCAATGCTCGGCGAGCAACCGGATGGCGACGGTCTGGGCATCGCCAGCGCCGGCAATCTCGGCGGCCTCATTGGTGTTGCAGCTCAGCCAGGTCGTGCGCGCCAGAACCCGGTCCAGGATCGACCGCGGAATATCGGCGATTACCGGCGTCGGATCGAAGACAAAAGGAATGCCGGGCGGCAACGCCTCGATCCAGTCGGCCAGCGCATCGCGGCTGCCGGGATAGCTCAGCGTGTAGCCCGAGGTGAAAACCCAATCGCCTGGAACGACTTGCACCGGCTCCATCATGTCCGGTGTGAGCCGGCTCTCGGCGCCCGGCCAGGAGACGAAGGTTCGCTCCGCGTCGCCGCTGATCATGGCGACGCAATTGCCGCTGTCGATCAGAGG
>NZ_RZTO01000670.1:0-3476 GCF_003997225.1 Mesorhizobium sp. M2C.T.Ca.TU.002.02.1.1 | reverse complement strand
GTTGACGCTGTCGTCGCCAACGGCCTTCGCCTGGCTGCCGGTGGCGATGTTGTTGCTGAAGTTGCCGCTTGCATCCGATGAAAGGCCGGTCGCGACGTTCGCGCTTCCGGCACCCACCGCGACAGCAGAATTTCCGGTTGCGATGTTGGAGCCGCCGTCTCCCGTAGCCGCCGCCATGAAACCCGACGCGATGTTGGCGCTGCCCTGGCCAAACGACAGGGCGACGGCCCCGATAGCGAGGTTGTGGCTCAGGTCCCCCTGGGACTGGGCCTGGTCGCCAACGGCCACATTTCCGCTGCTGGCGCCATAGGCTGTGGCAAGATCGCCGACAGCCGTGTTGATGCTGGCATCACCGTCCGAATTGGCGGAACCGCCAACCGAGGTGTTGTGGCTGCTGGTGCCGGAGGCGTGGGCGTTGTAGCCAAGGGCAGTGTTGTTCGAACCGTCGCCATTCGCGCTGGATGAGGTTCCAAAGGCGGAATTGTCGCCATTGCCCGTGGCGCTGGCATTGTGGCCGCAGGCTATGTTGGCTGCATGCCCGCCGTCGTCGGCGCCGTCGGCCGCGCTTCCCGTAATATCGAAGACGACGAGGCACTTGTCCGCGTAAGCCGGTTCCGTCGTGCCAACGAGCGCAGCCGTCAGGCCGCCGACACCCAGGAGCGCGGCCAGCAGGGCATGGCAAGAAACCGTTGCACGAAGGCCCGGCGTGACAGTTTTCGACATTCCTTCCCCCTTGCATCCCTGGTCGCTTCGCGGCGGCAGATCGGTGCAATCGGCTTGCATCGACGTCATGGACACCCGGCAGCCCTCGGCAGGAGGCGGGTCCATGTGGAGCACAGGGAGATTGAAGCTTTGCGCTGCCTGGGGACAGATACTGTCTGGCTAACGAGCCGTTAGCTTTCGCGCAACGCCAAGCGGTCTCAGGCGGTGGCCCGACCCTCGCCGGCACTGCCGGTCGGCCAGCGATAACGTCGCGCGGCGGCGACGGCGGCGGCGACCGGCTTGCTGTGCGGCCGACCGGCGACCGTCGCTAGGCTGATCTGGCGGAAGACCTCCGGGTCGACCAGCCTGCGCAGTTCGAGGCCGGGCAGCAGCGGCAGGTTCTCGGGCATCACCGCACAGCCAAGGCCGGCCCGCACCAGCGACTGAATCCAATCCTCGCGTTCGCCGACATAGCGGATGTTGACGGCCTCGTAGGGTTTGGCAACGCCCAGCCGCGCAAGGTTCGAGGGAAATTCGCAATGGAGGCGCTTGACGTAGTCCTCTCCCTGAAGCTCGCGCATCGGCACCGCGTTCATCTTGCCGAAGCGGTGGCCTGGGGCGAAGGAGATACAGAACGCCTCGCGAAACAGCGGCATCATGCGGATTCGCTCATCGAGATCGGGCGAACTGGTCAGCGCGATGTCGATCTCGCCACCGAGCAGCGCGCCTTCCAGTTCCTCACAATTGGCTTCCCAGATGTGCAGTTCGAGATCGGGCGCATGGTTGCGCAGGGCCATGAGGTAGCCGGTCAGCACGCCGGCGCCGATCGAGGCGAACATACCGAGCTTCAGCCGGGATCCCGAGAGTCGGGCATAGTCCTTCGCCTCTCGCCTCGCCGCGTCGGCAGCCCGGATCATGACGGAAAAATGTTCAAGCATCAGCCGGCCGAGATCGGTCAAGTGCGTCAGGTGCCGCTCGCGCCGGAACAACTGCCCGCCCAGTTCGTCCTCCAACTGCCGGATGCCGCGGCTGAGCGAGGGCACGCTAACGCCGCATTGCTCGGCGGCGCGCGTGAAGTTCAGCGTCTCTCCCGCTTTGAGAAAGTAGCGTATCTGGTGCATTTCCATAACGGGCACTCCCCTGGCCGCCCCGAACAACTCAAAGTGGAATGTTATTGCATTGGGACGTGCGTCGCCAGCGCGGGGCGTCGCCCTATCACTCCCCTGGCTGAATAGAATTTGGGCCACCGCCTGTAGACATCGCGGCGGCAATGAAACAATCTTCACCGCGGGAACATAAGCGCCTCGAAGAAGGCGCCTTACCTTCGGGCGCGCATGAACAATCGCTGGACCTTGTACGATCCACGCCTGGCCTGGATGCTGGTTGCACCGGTGCTTCTGCTGCTGATCTTCTTCCTGGTGCTGCCGATCGCGGTGATGGCGGCCTATACGTTCTTCACCTTCGTCACCGCCGGCGTCGAAACCAGCGCGCTGACCGCCGCCAACTGGCAGGAATTCTTCACCGACAGCTATTATTCCGGCTTCCTTCTGAAGACGCTGCGCGTCGGCGCGATCACCGCGCTGCTGTGCGGCGTGCTCGGCTATTTCCCGGCCTACTTCATCTGGGCGACAAGCTTCAGGCACAAATGGCTGCTCTTGCTCCTGCTCATCGTGCCGTTCTGGATCAGCTTCACCATCCGCACCTTTTCCTGGATCAACATCCTGGGCGAACAGGGCGTCATCAATGTCGCGCTGCTCAGGATGGGCATCATCAGCGAGCCGCTGCCGATGCTCTACAACGAGGGGGCGGTGATCCTGGGGCTGCTGCACTTCCTCCTGCCCTACATGATCCTCAACGTCTATGTGAGCCTCGAGGGCATCGACCGCACGCTGATTGCGGCGGCCCGCTCGATGGGCTGCACCAGCGCGCAGGCGTTCCGCGAGGTGACCTTGCCGCTGTCGCTGCCGGGTCTCGCGGCGGGGCTGCTGCTCTGCTTCGTGCTGGCGGCCGGCAGCTATGTGACGCCGCAATTGCTGGGCTCGGGCCGAGACGCGCTGTTCGGCAATCTGATCTACGACACCATCATGGGCGAATTGAACTGGCCGATGGGCGCCACGCTGTCGATCGTGCTGTTCCTAGTACTCGGCTTCTTCGCCGCCATCTACACCCGCTACATGGGCATGTCGCAGATCGTCAAAGGGCTTGGCGGATGAGCGGAGCGCGACGTAGGGAGGAAGGCAGATGGGCGTGGCGGCTGACCGGCTTCGTCACGCTCTTGGTCTACATCTTCATGTTCGCGCCGATCGTGGCGACCGTCATCCTGTCTTTCAACGCCTCGATGTTCGGCGGCTTCCCGATGACCGGCTTTTCGCTGCAATGGTACGCCAAGCTGATGAACAATGACGCGGTGCTGACCGCCTTTCGCACCTCGCTGTGGATCGCGCTGGTCACTGCTGCCGTCACCACGGCCATCGGCGTCGTCACGGCTTTCGCGCTGGTGCGTTTCGAGTTCCGCGGCAAGCAGGCGCTGAGCACGCTGGTGATCCTGCCGGCGCTGGTGCCGGAAACCATCCTCGGCGTCGGCCTGCTGGTGCTGATCAAGGCGGTCGACCAGCCGCGCACCATGCTGCTTCTCGTGCTTGGCCATATCCTCTTAGCGGTGCCCTATGTGGTGCTGATCGCGCAGGCGCGGATGGTGGGGATCCGGCGCGTCTATGAGGAGGCGGCGCTCTCGCTCGGCGCCTCGCGCTTTTCGTCCTTCCGCGAGATCACGC
>NZ_RZTO01000066.1:0-13549 GCF_003997225.1 Mesorhizobium sp. M2C.T.Ca.TU.002.02.1.1 | reverse complement strand
GTGCCGGTCAGCACCTTGAGATTGGGCAGCGCGTCCAGCCGCGATGACAGGCCGGAAAGCACCGCCGGACCGTAGCGGCCGTAGCTCAGCGAACCGCCGATCTCGGGATTTTCGTCGCACAGCACCACATCGGCGCCGGCCTCGGCGGCGTCGATCGCGGCGCTCAATCCCGCCGGTCCGGCGCCGACGACCAGCACGTCGCAATGCAGATGCGTCTTGTCGAACTGCCGGTGCGGAGCCTTGGTGTCGACCACGCCCAGGCCCGCCTTGCGGCGAATCATCGGCTCCCAGAATTTCAGCCAGCTGTCGCGGCGCGGACCCATGAAGGTGCGGTAGTAGAAGCCGACCGGCAGGAAGCGGCCGAACCTGTCCATGACGGCATCGCGGTCTCGCTCGAGCGAGCCGTTGACGTTCTGGGCGCTGACCCGCAGCCCTTCGCCGATCGGCGTGCGCTCGGCGGCGGCGTTCGGTTCGGACGGCAATTGCACCAGCGCGTTGGCGTCGGCCCCGGTCATCGACAGGATGCCGCGCGGACGGTGATATTTGAACGAGCGCGACAGCACCCATTGGCCGGAGGCTGCGAGCGCGCTGGCGATGCTGTCGCCCTCGTAGCCTTCAAAAGGCTTGCCCTCGAAGGTGAAACGGACAGGGCGGCTCCGATCGATCCGGCTTCCGAAGGGGGCGGGCAGCCGGTTCATGCGCGCTCCGGCAGTTCGGACGCGTCGAAGGTGCGGATGATCTCGTTGCTGACCAAATCGCGCTCGGCCAGGAAGAAATAGTTGCTCGGCACGTGCCGCCACCATTCGATGACGATGCCTTTGCGGTTCTCGGCGCGGAACAGATGGCGCGACCAGTCCCTATCGGCGGTTGTGTTCGGATCCGGCCTGGCGCGCACCGGCCCGAAGGACTGGAACTCGTCGATGTTGCGCGGGCCGTTCATGGGGCAGGTGAGAAGTTTCATGGCTAGTGGCTCGCGGCGGTCGCGCCCATTTCATTGAGCAGCCGGAAGGTTTCGAACCGCTCCAATGCAAAGGGTTTCAGAATATCAGGCACGCGGCCTTCGGCGATCGCCTGCGCCATGCGCTTTCCCGCGACCGGCGTCGCCTTGAAACCCCAGGTACCCCAGCCGCAGTCGAGCCAGAGATTGGCGAGCGGGCTTGCGCCCATGATCGGGCTGTAGTCCGGCGTCATGTCGGTGATGCCGGCCCATTGCCTCAGCAGCCGCACGCCTTGCAGGAAGGGGAAGAGGTGGACGGCGCCTTCGGCAAGATGCTCCTTCATGTCGAGCGTCGAGCGCGTCGAATAAAGCTGATAGGGATCGGAGCCGCCGCCGATGACAACCTCGCCGCGCGAGGACTGGACGAGATAGGTGTGCAGCGACACCGACGAGACCAGCGTGTCGAGCCAGGGTTTCAAGGGCTGGGTCACCATCGCCTGCAGCGGATAACAGCGGATGGGAAGCTCGACGCCGGCCATCAGCGCCACGTCGTAGTTCATGCCGCCGGTGGCGATCAGCACCTGGCCGCAGGCGACGCGGCCCCGGTTCGTCTTGACCGCTTGGACGCGGTCGCCGACCACGTCGAAGCCCTGCACCTCGGTGCGCTGGTGGATCTCGACGCCGCGCCGCGACGCCTGGGCGGCGTAGCCCCAGGCGACGGCATCGTGGCGCGCCGTGCCGCCGTCGGCATGCCAGAGCCCGCCGAGGATTTCGAGCGGGCCGCCATAATCCATATTCAGAAGCGGACAGAGCTCCTCGACGCCCTTCTGGTCGACGACCTCGGTGCGCGTGCCCATGTGCTTGCCCATTTCGGCGCGCATGTGGAAGCTGCGCATCGTCGCCTCGCTATGCGCCAGCGTGAGCTGGCCGCGCTGCGAGAACATGACGTTGAAGTCTAGCTCTTGCGACAGGCGCTCGAACAGCTCGACGCCTTCCTTGTAGAAGGCGATGCCTTCCGGCGTGATGTAATTGGAGCGGATGGTGGTGGTGTTGCGCGCCGTGTTGCCGCCGGCGAGGTAGCCTTTCTCCAGCACCGCGACGCTCTTTATGCCGTGATACTTGGCAAGATGATGCGCGCAGGACAGCCCATGCCCGCCGCCGCCGATGATGACGACGTCGTAGGCCGGCTTCAGCTCGGGCGTTGCGGGGATGTCGCCGCTGACCGGATAGTCCCGACTGAGACCGTATTTCAGAAGCCTGAGGGGCATTGCGCGCTCAGCTCAAAGCCTTGGGAGGATCGTAGAGCAGCGCCGAGAGATCGGAGAAGCGGCTGTCGCGATCGTCGAGCGAGAGCACGGCGTCGCGGATCGCAGCAGCGCGGCCGGATCCGAGCACGGGCGCGGCGAACTCTATGTATTTGGCCTCGACGTCCTGCCTGGTCATCGGCGCTTCCGGGCCGCCGCGCGCATGCACGTCCCCCGACATCAGCACGCGTCCGTCGGTCGTCGTGACGACCACGTCGGCCCAGCGGCCGGCCGGGAAGCGCGCGCTGTGGCGCTCGGTTTCGCTGACCGTGATGCGGGTGAGCATGTCCGCAACTGCGGCGTCGGCGAGCCCGGCGCCGGAAATATGCTCAAGCCCGATGCGCCGGTGAAGGATGAAGGTCGCGACAGCGAAGCGCAGGCTGTACTGCGCCTTGGACGTCGTGTCCGGCATGCCGTCGAACAGCGTGGCGGCATAGTGGAAGCTGTTGACCTGGACATGGGCGATGTCGGACGGGGCAAGGTTGTGCGCCAGGCAAAGTCCGCGCACGGCATCGATCGCCGCATGCGCCCAGCGGCAGATCGGGTAGGGCTTCACATATTGATGCAGCGACTGCCAGAAGACGCCGAGATCCTGCCAATGCGTCGCGACGTCCGGCGCCTCGACTGTGATCGCCGGCGCGCCGGTGAAGCCGCGTTCGGCGAGCACCGCGGCGGAAAGGCCGATGAGGGCGCCGGGGCCGGAGCCGTCATGCAGCATGGTCGGGGTGGCGATCTCGCGCATCATCTGGCTGCGCGGTCCATGATACTCGGCAATGCCGAGCGCCTCGCGCAATTGCGTTTCGTCGAGCCGCCGCAGGCGTGCCGCGATCGCCGCCACTCCCAAGGCGTTCCAGGCGCCCGAGGTATGGTAGTCGCTCACCGTGGCATGCAAGGCGATGCCAGCCCGGCCGGCGACTTCGTAGCCGATCACCAGGGACGCCAGCGCTTCCGGTCCGGTGAGGTCGGGCCTCGCTTCCGCGAGCGCGGCAAGCGCCGGCACCACCGCGACGCCGATATGGCCCTTGGTCGGGCTGTAGCCGTCGTGGCCGTCGAGGTTGTCGGTCTGCGTGGCGACGGCGTAGGCCGCGCCGGCGATGCTGGCGCGCCGCCCGTCGAACAGCATGCGGGCCGAGTATTGCGGGTCGCTGGAGGCGTAGAGCAGGACGGCGGCGTCGCGGGCGATCCGGCCCGCTTCCATCGGCCCGGCCGCGATGGCGATGCCGAGCGTGTCGAGCAGGAGGTAGCGCGCCTGTTCCAGCACCGGCTGGGGGAAGACGGAGGCGGGGCGCCGCAGCACGAAATCGGCCAGCCGCGTGAACGTATCGGAACTGACGACAGGCCCCTCACGCCGGTATGACGGCACAGCCACGCGCTTATCTCCCCTGTCTCTCCACAACATCAATAAATTGGGTTCATCGCGCAGGCACGTGATTAGTTTGGCGGCTTTGGCCAAAAATATTGATGCCATGTCGCTTGTCTGCGATTGAATGGCCGTCCGCCCATGCGATAGCTATGCGACTACGCAGCAGGAGACCGGAATGAAGCCGCCGCCCCCCTTGAACTATATCCGCTCGTTCGAGAGCTCTGCCCGTCATTTGAGCTTCACCACGGCGGCCAAGGAACTGGGCTACACACAAGCCGCGGTCAGCACGCATGTGCGCGCGCTCGAGCATTATATCGGCCGGCAGCTGTTCATCCGTTACCCACGCAGCCTGAAGCTGACCGAGATGGGGGAGGCATTCCTGCCGACCTTGCGCCAGGCGCTCGACCAGATCGACCAGGCGACCGAGGCGATCGTCGCATCCTCGCGCAACCGCACGGTGGTCGTATCCTGCCCGATGAGCCTTGCGGAGAACTGGCTGGCGGGTTGCATGGCAGCCTTCCGCAAGAAGCATCCCGAGATCGAGATCGTGCTGCACGGCACGATCTGGGAGGACTTGAGCGAGCAGATTGCCGACATCACCATCTCGACGCGGCGTTTCGACGACAGGCCGCCGTCGGCGACCCCGCTCTGGAACGACGAACTCGTGCTGCTCTGCGCTCCCGGCATGCTCGAGGGCGAGCATGCGCTCAAGACGCCTCAGGACATGCTCAAGGTGGACTGGATCTTCGTGCATGGCCGCCAGGAATACTGGCAGGTGGTGACCGAGGCGCTTGGCGTCGACCTGGAAGACCACGACAAGGGGCTGTCGACGAACGCCTCCAACATCGCGCTCGAACTCGCCGCTATGGGCGCCGGCCTCGTCGCCACGCAGCGCTCGCTCGCGCATGCCTATATGCGCCGCGGCCTGCTCGTCGAGCCGTTTCCGGTGCGGCCGCCAAGTCCCTGGAATTACTATCTCACCGAAAGCCAGCTTTCGAAGGGAAACATTGCCCGCACGGTCAGGGAATGGATCTTGTCCAGGGCCAGGGAAGACGCCGCGCGGCCATAGTGTCCGTTTCAGCCTCAAAAATTTGACAGGACAATGGCATTGTTTTTTTAGGCCTTTAAGGCCGGTTTTCTGCGGTTTGTGAAGGGTCGAGCCCTTCCGGGATTTTTGCATCGCCCCTAACATGCTGAGCCGCAAGGGGAATGTAACGGGCGGAAAGCCCTGAACCGGAGAACAACGATGACAATGTTCAAGAGCAACGGTGACCGCGTCCCGGCGGTCATCGAAAGCTACGCAGCCGAAGTCAAAGGCGGCCGGATGGATCGCCGCGAATTCCTGGCCATGGCGAGCGTGATGGGCGCTTCCACGGCGCTGGCCTACTCGATGGCAGGGATGGAGCCGGCCAAGGCCGCCGCACCCGTGCCCGGCAAGAAGGGCGGCATCCTGAAGATGCAGATGATCATCAAGGACATGAAGGATCCGCGCGCCTGGGATTGGTCGGAAATCGCCAATGTCATGCGCCAGTGCAACGATTACATGATCCGCTACACCACCGACTTCACCTTCGAGGGCCATCTGGTCGAGAGCTGGGAGGTGAGCGACGACGCCACCGAATACACGCTGCATCTGCGCAAGGGCGTGAAATGGTCGAACGGCGACGACTTCAACGCCGACGACATCGTCTACAACATCGAGCGCTGGTGCGATAAGGCGGCCGAAGGCAATTCTATGGCCGGGCGCATGGGCTCGCTGATCGATGCCGCCACGAAAAAGGCGACCAAGGGCGCCATCACCAAGGTCGACGACCATACGGTGAAGCTCAAATGCAACCAGTCCGACGTCACCATCATTCCGGGCTTCTCCGACTATCCGGCGGTCATCGTCCATCGCGACTTCGACAAGAACGGCGCCAATATGCTGAAGACGCCGGGCACCGGCCCGTATGAGCTGATCTCCTACAAGGTCGGCGAGTCGGCCTCGGTCCGGCGGCGCAAGGACTTCACCTGGTTCGGCGGCGAGCCCTATCTCGACGGCGTCGACTGGGTCGATTACGGATCGGATGCATCCAACCCGGCCATCGGTAGCGCCTTCGAGGCCGGCGAGATCGACTGCAACTACCAGACCGTCGGCGGCACGGTCGATCTCTATGACAGCATGGGCCTGGTCAAGGAGCAGGTGGTCACCGCCGGCACGATCGTGCTGCGCACCAACGTGACCAACAAGCCCTATGACGACAAACGTGTGCGCAACGCCATCCAGCTCGCTGTCGACAACGAGACGGTGCTGAAGCTCGGCTATAGCGGCTTGGGCCAGGTCGCCGAGAACCATCACGTCTGCCCGATCCATCCGGAATATTACGAGCTGCCGAAAGTCCCGCGCGACCTGGCCAAGGCAAAGGCGCTGATGGCCGAGGCCGGCCAGACGGATCACGAGTTTGAGCTCATCTCCTACGATGCAGACTATGTGAAGGACCCGGCCGACGTCGTCGCCGCGCAGATGCGCGACGCCGGATTCAAGGTCAAGCGCACCATCATCCCGGGCTCGTCCTTCTGGAATGACTGGACGAAATATCCGTGGTCGACCACCGACTGGGGCATGCGGCCGCTGGGCGTCCAGGTGCTGGCGATCGCCTATCGCAGCGGCGAGGCGTGGAACGAGTCCGGCTATGCCAATCCGGACTTCGACAAGAAGCTCAACGAGGCGATGGCCATCGCCGACCCCGCCAAGCGCAAGGAGCTGATGAAGGACGTGGAGTTCATCCTGCAGGACTCCGGCATTCTGGTCCAGGCGTTCTGGCGCTCGCTCTACCGTCACCACGCCACCTATGTGAAGAATCTCGGCATGCACCAGACCTTCGAGCTGCAGCTGGACAAGGTCTGGCTGGACAAGGCCTAGACCGGACGGATCGACGCAATATTCAGGGGCGCATCTTGCGCCCCTGAATTCACCGGCGACTGGGATCGATCAGTCAGCTAAATGAAATCCCAAAGCGCTGCGAGAAAGCGCGGACAAAGTCGCCGAACAAAGGGAAGAAACCTCACCATGCGTACTCATGCACAAGCCGTTGTCATCGGCGGTGGTCTGATCGGCTGCTCGATCCTCTATCATCTCGCCAAGTTCGGCTGGACGGATGTCGTCCTCCTGGAGCGCAGCGAGCTGACCTCCGGCTCGACATGGCACGCGGCCGCCAACATCCACGGCCTGCATGATTCCACCAATATCAGCCGGCTGCAGCATTATACGATGGCGCTCTACAAGGAGCTGGAGGCCGAGACCGGCCAGGGTTGCGGCATCTTCCAGCCGGGCTCGCTCTATCTCGCCCAGACGGAGGCGCGCGAGCATCAGCTGAGACTCCAGGAAGCCAAGGCGCGGCGCTACAAGATGAATTTCTACGAGGTCGGCCGCGACGAGGCGGAGCGGCTGCATCCGCTGGTCGATTTCGACGGCATACGCTGTATCATGTATGAGCCGGAGGGCGGCAATGTCGATCCGTCGGGCGTGACGGCGGCCTATGCAGCGGGCGCGCGCCAGCGCGGCGCCGAGATCCATCGCTTCACGCCGGTCACCGCAACCGAGGCTCAAGCCGACGGCAGCTGGATCGTGCGCACGCCGAAGGGCGACATCCGCACGCAATGGGTGGTCAACGCGGCCGGGCTGTGGGGCAGGGAGGTCGCGGCGATGGCCGGGCTGCAACTGCCGCTGATCCCGACCGAGCAT
This sequence comes from Mesorhizobium sp. M2C.T.Ca.TU.002.02.1.1, assembly GCF_003997225.1. Lineage (NCBI taxonomy): Bacteria > Pseudomonadati > Pseudomonadota > Alphaproteobacteria > Hyphomicrobiales > Phyllobacteriaceae > Mesorhizobium > Mesorhizobium sp. M2C.T.Ca.TU.002.02.1.1. The sequence continues at coordinate 6,221 of NZ_RZTO01000066.1, read as the reverse complement.
CAGTATTTCGTCACCGAGACCATTCCCGAAATCGCCGCGATGGGCCGGCGCCTGCCGTCGGTCGCCGATCGCGACGGCGAATATTACCTGCGTCAGGAAGGCCTCGGCCTCCTCATCGGCGCCTACGAGCGCAACATGAAATTCTGGGCCGAGGACGGCACGCCGATGGATTTCGGCCACGAGCTGTTCCCCGACGACCTCGACCGCATCGAAGAGAACATGATGCGCGCCATCCAGCGCGTTCCGGCGGTCGCGGCCGCGGGCGTCAAGAAGGTGATCAACGGGCCGATGATCTGGTCGCCCGACAGCGCCGTGCTGTTCGGGCCGGCGCCTGAGCTCAGCAATTATTTCTGCTGCAACGGCATCATCCCCGGCTTCTCGCAGTCGGGCGGCATGGGCAAGCTCGCCGCCGAATGGATGATCGAGGGCGAGCCGACGCTCGACATGTTCGGCTGGGACATGGCGCGCTTCGGCCATTGGGCCGGCAAGGCCTTCACCAAGGCCCGCGTGCAGGATCAGTACAGCCACCGTTTCAAGATCCATTTCCCGAACGAGGAGCGCGCCGCCGGCCGCCCGGTGCGGACCCGGCCGGTCTATGAGATGCAGAAGGAGATGGGCGCCGTGTTCGGCCTCAATTTCGGCTGGGAGCACCCGCTGTGGTTCGCCGCGGCAGGCGAGCCGCGCGAGGAGACGGTCGGCTTCACGCGCCAGAACTGGTGGGGGCCGGTCGGCCGCGAAGCGCGCATGCTGCGCGAAAACGCCGGCATCATCGACATCTCCAATTTCGCCAAATACGAGGTGAAGGGGCCGGACGCGGAAGCCTGGCTGAACGCTCTCTTCGCCAACCGCATGCCGACCAAGGTCGGCAACTCCTGCCTCACGCCGCTGATCGGCAAGCGCGGCGGCATCGCCGGCGACTTCACCGTGACCAGGCTGGCGGATGACGAGTTCATGGTGATCGGCTCGGGCATGGCCGAGCGTTTTCATCAGCGCTTCTTCAAATCCGTGCCGCTGCCGGCAGGCACGACCTTCCGCTCGCGCACCGAGGATCTCGGCGGCTTCAACGTCGCCGGGCCGAAATCGCGCGAGCTGCTGCAGCGGCTGACCAATGACGATCTGTCGAACGAGGCCTTCCCGTTCATGCGCTCGCGCCAGATCACCGTCGCCGGCGTCGATGTGGTGGCGCTGAGGGTCTCCTTCACCGGCGATCTTGGCTGGGAGCTGCATTGCCATGCAGCCGACCAGGTCGAGCTCTACCGCGCGCTGCTTAAAGCGGGCGCGGAGGTTGGCGCCGGACCGGTCGGCTCGCGGGCGCTGATGTCGCTGCGCGTCGAGAAGGGTTACGGCAGCTGGAGCCGCGAATACTCGCCCGAATACTGGCCGCAGGAGGTGAAGCTCGACAGGTTGATCAAGACGGACAAGCAATTCCTCAACCGTGAGGCCTATCTCGCCGTCGCCGAGAAGCCCGCGCGGGACGAGCTCATCATGCTTTCCGTCGCGGCCAAGGATGCCGATGCGACCGGCGGCGAGCCGATCTTCCTGCCCGACGGCACGCCGATCGGCCAGGTGTCTTCGGGCGCCTATGGCTATTTCGTCGAGCAGTCGCTGGCGATGGGCTACGTCAAGGCCGGAACCGCCAAGGCCGGCGACAAGGTGACCGTCGCCATTCTAGGCAGGCCGCACGATGCCGTGCTGCTCGCGTATCCGCCCTTCGATCCGGAAGGCAAGCGGCTGCGGTCGTAAGGGCCTGTCTTCGGGGGGAACTGACGGCGCCGGCCGCCGGCTTAGCCGCCGAACCGGTCCAGCCAGTGGCGGGCGAGGTCGGAACGCCGGCAGACCCAGATGTCGGGATGGGACATGACCTTGTCGAGGAAGCGTTCCAGCCCGATCATGCGACCGGGACGCGCCGCCAGCCGGCAATGCAGCGACACCGTCATCATGCGCGGGGTCTTCTGGCCTTCCTTCAGCAGCCAGTCGACGCCGTCGCTGACATAGTCGAAGAACTGGCTGCCCGTCTCCAGGCCTGAACCGCGCGAAAAACGGCTGTCGTTGTTGTCGAAAGAGTGCGGCATGACGAGGTGCCGCTTGGCGCCGACATCGACGAAATAGGGCAGGTCGTCATTGTAGTCGTCGCAGTCGAACAGGAAGCCGCCATGCTCGGCGACCAGCCGCCTCGTGTTGAGGCTTGGCCGGCCGGTGTACCAGCCCGCCGGATCGATGCCCGTGACCTTGCGGACCGTATCCACCGTCATGGCGATATGCTGGCGCTCTTCCTCTTCGGTGAGCGGCGCGTAGTCGATCCAGCGCCAGCCATGGCAGACGATATCGCTGCCGAGCGCGGCGATCGCCTTGCCGGCGGCCGGATTGAGCTCCAGCGCGCGTCCGACAATGTAGAAGGTCGGGGTGACGCTCTTGTCCCGGAACAGCGAGATCAGCCGCCAGACGCCGACGCGCGAGCCGTATTCGTAAAGCGATTCCATGTTGCGGTTGCGCAAGCCAGGCACGGCCGGCGACACGGCAAGGTCGGACAGGATCGTTTCGGAGACGCCGTCGCCTTCGCCGATCGAGTATTCGGCACCTTCCTCGTAATTGACGACGATGTTGAGCGCCAGCTTCGCGCCACCCGGCCACTCGGCCTGCGGAGGCCGCTCGCCATAGCCGATGAAATCGCGGGCGGGCAGGTACGGCGCGTCTGACGTCATGAAATCCCCTCGGATGGAGCCCTTACCAGCATTGCCGGCCGCGCAGGGCGGTCAGGATACGCAACGTGCGATCCATGACATCCTGCGGCCCGACGGTGATGCGCAGGCAATCGGTGAGGCCGTAACCGGCGAGGCCGCGCACGATAATGTCGGCGCCGCGCATAGCATTGTCGGCCGCTGTCGCTGCCGCGGCGTCGGCAAAGCGCACCAGCACGAAATTCGTCCGGCTCTCGGGAACCTCGTATCCGGCCGCCCGCAAACCTTGCGCGAAGCGGTCGCGAATGTCCGACGTGTTCGCCACCGTCGCGCGCATATGGGCCTGGTCCTCGAGGGCCGCGACGGCCACGGCGAGGCTGACCGTCGAGACCTGGTTGGAATTCTGCATCTTGCGCACTTCGGCGGCGATCTGGGGCGCGAACAAGCCCCAGCCGACGCGCGCGCCGGCCAGGCCGTAGGCCTTGGACAGACTGCGCAGGACGACGGTGTCGCCGCGCCCGGCCAGCGCGAAGACGGCTTGCGGATCCTGGTCGTCGAATTCGCCATAGGCCTGGTCGATCATCAGGAGAACGTCGCCTGGAAGCGCCGCGCGCAGACGCAGCAGCTCCGCGTTATGGATGCGCCTGCCGGTCGGGTTGCCCGGATTGCAGACGAAGACGATGCGGGTCGCCGGCGTGAGCGCCGCCAGGATGGCGTCGATCGAGACCTCAAAGCCGCGCTCCTGCGCCTTGACATAGGTCGCCCCGACACGCGCGGCCGCCGAGGCGGCAAAATTATAGGCATAGTCCGTGCCGAGCACGTCCGCGCCGGGACCGGCGAAGGCCGCCACGGTGCAGGCGATCAGCTCCATCGAGCCCGCGCCGCACAGGATAAGCTCCCGCTCGACCCCATAGGCCCTGGCGATCGCGTCGCGCAGCAAGGTCCAGTCCGGGTCCGGATAGAGATGGCTGCGCGCCACGGCGTCGCGGCCGGCCTCCATCGCCTTGGGGCTTGGCGGGAAGGCGCTCTCGTTCTGCGCCAGCGTCGGCCGGTCGTAACCGCCGAAATTCGCCAGCGCGAAAGCGGACATGGCCTCGATATGGGCGGTGGCTTTCAGAGGCACGGCATAAAGGTCCGGCTATCGGCTTGTCGGCGAGTTGTTTCGAGGGGAAGCTAAGGCAGGGCGGCCAGGCCGCAAAGCAAAATTCGCCGGTGCAATGGGTAAGGGAATCTGGCCCATGCGGGGGGGGGTGGCGGTTGTCTGGGCTCTTTTTCTTCGATTAGCCGAGCCAACCAGCTTTATTCGCTATCAGCGCGATCGAGACTGTCATCGCAAGCACGATCAACGTCCAAATCACCATGTTTGCGGACAGGCGCCAGCGGCGACCTTGTCTCATCCGTTTTCGCCAACTATCGGCCTGATTGGCGCCCTCGTATTTCCCCAAGCCATCCCCCGGTCGCGGCCTAGCGCAGCAGGAGCTAATGTAGCCGGCTGCAAGGGGGCGGAACAGTGGGAAGAAATGAGGCCGCCTCAACGGGGCGCCATGCGGGGCACCGGCCGCCGGTTCCGATTTCCCCACCCATGTGCTGCGCAGTGTCTTCGCCGGAGATGGCTACATGTCGTATCGGGGGACCATCTTCGGCGACCGTAGCTCCTGGGCCATCTTTGCCGCCTGGAAGATCGTCATGAGAACATAGGTCGTTTCACCTTCGGTCGAGTTTATGGCCAAGACCACGCGGCCAATCTCGTCGCTCATGGCGCACGACCAATCTTTGACTGCAATCGCCCGTTTTCCCGCCATGTGCCCCTGCCTTTTCCCAGCAAGACGTTATTTGGCGTGATGAAAACCGGCAATTTGGACTGAGTGCCCGACTCCGTTGGGCCTAACGTCGTTACCCTTGTTCTGTCTTCCGTGGTGACAGTAGAGCAGTGCAAGAGCTGGACGCCACACATGCGGGCGGCAGCGAGGTAGGCCGTGAGCCGGAGAGGAAAAGAGTGCACTGTCACCGTAATCTTAAAAGAGGCCGGCCAAAATCGAACCGACCACTAGTGTGACGACTGGGAACCAAACATCGGCAGAAAGCCCGGCGAACATAGCGCTGTTGCCCCCAATGCTGTCCTGAACGGGCTCTGAAAGCTGCTTGGCAGGAACGAACCGAACTAAGCTATTGGAAAACTTGGCTCCCCGGGCCGGATTCGAACCAGCGACCAACCGGTTAACAGCCGGTTGCTCTACCACTGAGCTACCGGGGAACGGAGGCTCTGACGTGAGTGGCGCAGCCTATAGCAAACACCTTTCCGCTTTGCAAAGCAGCAATTCGCAATTTTTCTCCAGTTTTTAATGCGGCTATATGTGGCATCGTTTCGGCGCGCACACATATGAAGGGCTTCACATCGGCGCGAAACAAAGCGGCCGGCTATCGCATTGACATGGCATGGACCGCGGATGGGATTTGATTTTGGATGACGGCAGCTGACGACGACAGCACCCCGGCGCGCAAGATTTCGGTTTTCGGCCGCGAGTTCACCATGCCGCGCTCGCGCGGCTGGCGAATCGCGATCGGCATACTGCTTACCCTTGGCGGACTCTTGGGCTTTCTGCCGATTCTCGGTTTCTGGATGGTTCCGCTCGGGCTCCTGGTTCTGTCCTATGAATTCGCCATGATCCGGCGCCACCGGCGGCGTTTCATCGTGTGGTGGGAGCGCCGGCGCCGGCCCGACTGAGAGGCTGTTGCGGCTGCGCCGCGGCGATGCCGCACCCCCGACAACCGATTGGTAATCACCACTTTGGCCGCTCCATGCGAAAGCGTCGGGAATGACGCGCGGGCGCTTGACGACCTTTGAGCGCCAACATAATGAGTTCGCTCGGAACGCCGGGAGCATTGCGAGGCCTCGTGGCGGAGTGGTTACGCAGAGGACTGCAAATCCTTGCACCCCGGTTCGATTCCGGGCGAGGCCTCCAGATGCTTGCGGACTCCAGCGCAATCGCGCCGGAGCGGGGTTCCAGTCGAAGTTTTAGCCGCGTGTCTGGCGCGGGGAGCGGATTGTTGGGACATGAGCGCTGATTTCTCCGAACGCCGCGTGAAGATGGTCGACGGCCAGATCCGCACCACCGATGTCACCAGCGCGCCGCTCATCGAAGCGATGCTGACCGTTCCGCGCGAGGCCTTTGTCGGCGCCGGACAGCAGGATCTGGCCTATATCGACGAGGACATCCGCATTTCCAACGGCGCCAATGGCGGCGGCGCGCGCTATCTGATGGAGCCGTCGCCGCTCGCCAAGCTTTTGCAGCTGGCCGAGATCGACGCGAGCGATTCGGTGCTCGATGTCGGTTGCGGCACCGGCTACTCCGCCGCATTGCTGTCCAGGCTGGCGCGGTCCGTGGTGGCGCTGGAGAGCGATCCCGCGCTGGCGGAGGCCGCCAAATCCACGCTTTCCAGCCTTGGCTGCCAGAACGTCACAGTCGTCACCGGGCCGCTGCCGCAAGGGCAGGCCGCCAAGGGCCCTTACAACGTCATCTTCATCGGCGGCAGCGTCGAGGA
>NZ_RZTO01000669.1:0-3487 GCF_003997225.1 Mesorhizobium sp. M2C.T.Ca.TU.002.02.1.1 | reverse complement strand
AGATATAGGCATCGCCCTTGCCCCAGGGCGGGCCGTCATGGTCGTCGAGCAGCGGCCCGCCATTGTGCGAGCGCTTTGGCCGGCGAGACATCGGGGTCAGTCCCTGATCAGCGCCACGAGATACTCCGCCGCATCCGGTCCGGGAGCATGAAAGACGCAATCCGAGGGCGCGCCCAGCGCCAGGCAGTCGCCAGGCTCTAGCCTGTGCACCACATCGCCCTCGGTGAAATCGAGCCTCCCGTCGATCAGCCATATCTGCTGCTTGATGAAGGCGTAGGACGACGCCGGAAGGCTGACCTTGGCGCCTGCCGGCAGGCTGACCCTGATCAGTTCGAGCGGCATCTGCGATGCCGGCGACAGATGCCGCCTTATGTAACCGGTTGCCGGATCCCGCCAGACCGGCTGCTCCTCCTTACGCGAGACCCCGCCGCCTTGCGTCTCGGCTCGTGCGATCAGCGTCGACAACGTCATGCCGAAGGCCGCCGCGACGCGCACCAGAAGCGCCGCGGTCGGACTGGTCGTCCCGCGTTCGATGGCGCTCAGCATCGCCTTCGAGACGTCCGAGCGCTCGGCCAATTCAGCCAGAGACCAGCCCCTCATCGTTCTTTCGGAACGTATGCGCCTGCCGATCGTCGCTGTGATCTCATTCGATATATCGTCCATTCGTCCAATATATCGGAATTCCGAAAACGGGGAAGAGGCTGTTCGATCGAATTGTCGCGGCTGGCTTAACGCTGCCTACACCATCCGACCTCACGTGACTTTAACCCCGATCGGATAGGGTTCCTGCTCCAGGGGGAATGGGACCAGGGCATGATGTTTGTTGAACGCGAAGCCTCCGTCGGGGAACCGACCTCGCAGGAACGCCGCAACATCCAGCAGAACGACAAGCGTATTCTGGGCAATGTCGTGCAGTGCGACGGCGCCCGCGCCACCATCAGCGCCTTTGCAGAGGATGCCGAAGGCACAGTCACCGGCCTCTGGACCGTCGGCAGGATGATCTCGATCAATCTCGGCTCGACGAGAACGGTCGGCCTTGTCTATGCCATCGGCAAGTCGGACCTTCACTGGAACCACGATGGGCAGAACCTGATCGAGGTCAGCGTCGAGCTGGTCGGTGAAGTGCGTGACGGTGCCGAGCCCGGCGCCAGGCCGGTGTTCGACCGCGGCATCACCACCTATCCGCATATCGGCGCCATCGCCCACCGCATCCGCAGCCGCGACCTGCAGGCGGTCTACGACCTGGCCGGGCGCCATTCGGTGACCATCGGCACGCTGTCGCAGGATGAGTCGATCGACGCCAACATCGCCATCGACGACACGCTGGCGCGCCATTTCGCGATCGTCGGCACCACCGGCGTCGGCAAATCGACGGCGGTCTCGCTGCTCTTGCGCAAGACGATCCAGGCGCGTCCGGATCTGCGCGTGCTCATCCTCGACCCGCACAACGAGTTTGCCGCCTCGCTGCCGGAATATTGCGTCAGGGTCGACTCCAAGACGCTCGACCTGCCGTTCTGGATGTTCAGGCTGGAGGAGTTCGCCGAAGTGCTGTTTCGCGGCCGCGAGACGGTGCCCGAGGAAGTGGATGTCCTGCGCGACCTGATCCCGGCCGCCAAGAACCTCTACCGCAACCCGAATTCCGGCACCTATGTCAGGCGCGGCAGCGACGCGCTGACGGCGGACACGCCGGTGCCTTACCGCATTGCCGATCTCATCAAGCAGATCGACGAGCGCATGGGCATGCTTGAGGCCAAGAACGACCGACCGACCCTGAAATCGCTGAAGACGCGCATCGAATCGGCCGCCGCCGACCCGCGCTACCGCTTCATGTTCAATTCGCGGCTGATCGAGGACACGATCCACGAAACGATCGGCAATATTTTCCGCGTTCCGAGCCATGGCCGCCCGGTCACGTGCTTCGAGATGGCGGGCATGCCTTCGGAAGTCGTCAACTCGGTCTGCTCGGTGCTGGCGCGCCTGGCCTTCGACCTGGCCTTGTGGAGCGAGGGACGGCTGAGGCTGCTTCTGCTTTGCGAGGAGGCCCACCGCTACATGCCGGCCGATCCGCGCCTGGGCTTCGCGCCGACCAGGCATGCGCTGTCGCGCATCGCCAAGGAAGGCCGCAAATATGGCTGCTATCTCGGCGTCGTCACCCAGCGCCCGGGCGAGCTCGACCCGACCATCCTGTCGCAATGCTCGACCTTCTTCGCCATGCGCCTCGCCAACGAGCAGGACCAGGCGATCATCCGCTCGGCGATCGCCGACTCCTCGGCCTCGACGCTTGCCTTCCTGTCCTCCATGGGTCAGCGCGAAGCCATCGCCTTCGGCGAAGGCGTCGCGACGACCATGCGGCTGAAATTCGAGAAGCTGGCGCAGGAGTTCATCCCCGGCACCGCGAGGGGCGAGCAGATCGAGCCCCCGTGGACGGCAGCGACGTTGACCTGGCGATGATCGTCGAGCGGCTTCGCAACGTGCCGAAGCCGCAGCAGTCCATGGCCTTCGCCGAGGCGGTTGACTCAACTCGTCAAGCTGGCGACCCGGACTACAAGAAACCGGCCGCCGCCGCCCCTCGCGTCCAGCCCGACGACGACTTCGACACACGCTATGGCCTGAAGCCCTCGACCTTCGGCATGCGCCAGTTCAACGATTGAGTTCCCGTTCTGGCCTGAAACCGGCTCGAATGGGTAAATCCCGTCAGGAAATTCGTCAGGCTGAGTCGAATGGAGTCGCTGTCGAGAACCGGAGCGGAGCGGACATAGAGTCCGTGAGCACCGGAAGCGCAGACAGCGGCTCCAGGCGGCCAGCCTCACGAATTTTATGATGGGATTTTAGGCGCAGACGCGGTTGCGGCCCTGCTTCTTCGCCTCATAAAGCTGGCGATCGGCGCGGCGGTAGAAATCCTCCGCGCTCTCCTTGTGGTCCCATACCGCGAGGCCGACGCTGGTGGTGACCTTGAGACGCACATTGCCCGACATGATCGACAGGTTGGCGATCGCCTTGCGGATGCGCTCGGCGAACCGGGCGAGCAGTTCGACATCCATGTTGGGGGTGACGACGGCAAACTCCTCGCCGCCTAGCCGCGCCACCACATCGTGATAGCGCGTCATGCCTCTGAGACACGTGGCGACTGCCCTCAGCACCTCGTCGCCGACGTCATGGCCATGCGTGTCGTTGACCTGCTTGAAATGATCGAGATCGAGGATCATCAGCCCGACCGGCCTGTCGATGCGGCGAAACTCATGCAGATATTCGCGCAACGCATCGTCGAAATAGCGACGGTTCTGCATGCCGGTCAGGCCGTCGGTGAGCGCCGCCTGCTCGAGCGTCTGCGAACGGGCGCTGAGCGAAACCGTCATGGCCCTGAGCTTGCCCTCTTCCCGCACCTGGCCGCGGATCAGCGGGTAGATGAAGAAGGTGCCGAAGAACAGCGCGGTCGCCAGCAGCGCGCCGGTGACGAACAGTAATTTGTTGAGATAGACGATCTTGT
>NZ_RZTO01000668.1:0-3490 GCF_003997225.1 Mesorhizobium sp. M2C.T.Ca.TU.002.02.1.1 | reverse complement strand
GGGCATACGCGACCTGTTGCAGGAATTCTTCCAGAAGCGCGGCCTGCACACGACGGTGGCCGGCGACGGCACCGAGATGGAAGCGGTCCTGCGCCGCACGCCGGTGGACCTGATCGTTCTCGACGTGATGCTGCCCGGCAAAAGCGGCCTCGAGCTTTGCCGCGAGATCCGCGCCAACTACACGACGCCGATCATCATGCTGACCGCGGTCACCGAAACGACCGATCGCGTGGTGGGCCTGGAAATGGGCGCCGACGATTACGTACCCAAGCCCTTCGATCCGCGCGAGCTTCTGGCCCGCATCCGCGCGGTGCTCAGACGCAACGGCAGCACCGAGCCGCGCCGCCCGGCCGCCAAGCAGATCTATCACTTTGCCGGTTGGACGATGGACTGCGCGCGGCGCCGCCTGACGGCGCCGGACGACGTCCGGGTGGAGCTGACGATGGCCGAGTTCAACCTGCTGCAGACCTTCGTCAAGAGCGCCCAGCGCGTACTTACCCGCGAGCAGCTGATCGAGCTTTCCGGCGGCGACACCGGCTACAGCTTCGACCGCAGCGTCGACATCCTGGTGAGCCGCCTGCGCCGCAAGATGGAAGACGACCCGAAGACGCCCAAGCTGATCCTGACCGTGCGCAGCGGCGGCTATCAGTTCCTGCCCGAGACCACGTCCGAATGAGACGCTTCCTGCCGCAGACCCTGCCAGTCTGGGTACTGCTCATCGTCATTGCCGGCCTCATGATCAGCCAGGTGGCGACGCTTTACATCGTGGCGCGCGACCGCGCCGCCGCCAACGGTATCGTCGATCTCTACCGGTTGAACGATCGCGCCTACTCGCTGGTGCAGCTGATGCATGACGCCACGCCCGAAGAGCGCAAGGCGACCGCGTCGGGCCTGTTCAACTCGACCTATGCGCTGACGGTCTCGGACACGCCCGCCGTCACCTCTTCGATCGCCGGCGACGACCAGCTGGCCGAGCTGGAGGACATCCTGGTCGGCCGCCTGTCGAAATTCGGCATCACCGACGCGCGCGTGCGGCGCGATCCGGCCACCCAGGAGTCCGATGTCCCGGACGGCCAGGCGGTGAACAAGGATGTCGGCCAGGTCGAGCGTGATCTCCTGGTCCTCGGCGCGGATTTCGCGCAGAGCGACAAGCTGACGGCCTCTCTGCGCTTTTCCGATGGGCAATGGCTGAATTTCACCGAGCCGATCACGCCTCCGGGGCCGATCCTCAGCGTCGACAGCTTGCCGCTCTACTCGCTGATTGCCGGCTTGATCGTGGTGATGTCGATATGGTCGCTGCGCCGCCTGACCGCGCCCTACCGGATGATGGAAACCGCGGTGAAGCGCATCGGAAATGATCTCAAGAGCCCGCCGATCGCCGAGAGCGGCAGCCGCGAGATCCGCGCCGCGGCGAAGGCGATCAACGCCATGCAGATGCGGCTGCGCGACTATGTCGAGGATCGCGAGCACCTCGCGGCGGCGCTGGCGCACGACCTGCGCACGCCGCTGACGCGCATGCGCCTGCGCCTCGAACTGTTGCGCAAGTCGCCGGCGCGCGAGGCGCTCGCGCACGACCTCGCCGACATCGAAAGCATCGCCAGCTCCGTCATCGACTTCGCCAAGTTCGAGGTGACCGAGGAGAAGGCCGAGCGGATCGATTTCTGGTCGCTGGTGGAATCGGTGGCGGACTCCTTCGACGGCGCGTCCTTCGACGAGGACGTGGTCCCTTCGCGCGGCCTCATCTGCATCGCACGGCCGGTGGCGCTGCGCCGTTGCGTCACCAATCTCATCCAGAACGCCGTGACCTACGGCAAGAAGGCGCATCTCGGCGTGCGGCGATCGGGCGGCACGATCACGCTGTCGATCCGCGACGAAGGCCCCGGCATTCCGCAAGCGAAGCTGGATGCGGTGTTCGGCTCCTTCGTGCGGCTGGAAGAATCACGCAACCGCACCACCGGCGGCCTCGGCCTCGGCCTCACCATCGCCCGCAACATCGCGCGCGGCGCCGGCGGCGAGGTCAATCTTTCGAACCATCCCGGCGGGGGCCTTTTGACGGAGTTGAGGCTGCCGGTGGCAGCTTGAGTCAGCAGGCGGTCGTCCCGCCGCATTGCGCCACTGGATCGGCCGCCTCTTCCTTGTGATAGTGCGGCCCGCTTGGTCACGAGGGAAGTCCATCCATGTTCTACGCCGTCCTTGCCTATCACGTGGAAGACACCGTGCAGTCCTGGACGCCCGGCGAGGATGCGGCGCTGATGAAAGACCTGCTCGAGGTCAACGACAGGCTGACCCGCGAGGGCAAGCTCGGGCCGGCGGCCCGGCTCGACGCGACGGCCAAGGCCGTGACGCTGCGCGGTCCGGGCGACGGCATGGTCATCGACGGTCCCTTCGCCGAGACCAAGGAACAGTTGCTCGGCCTCTATGTTCTCGATTGCGCGAACCAGGACGAAGCGATCGCCGCCGCGCGCGATCTCAAGCGCGTCAACCCAACCGCCGTCTACGAGATCCGGCCAATCATGCTCTATCTGCCGGGCGCGCCGCTGGCGGCCGGTTGAAATACGCTTAGGGAGCGCGTTTCACATTGGCGTCGCGGCAGCCTCGATTTCCCGTGCCAGCCGAAGCATCTCGCGCACCAAGAGATCAAGATCGTCGCGCCGCGTGCGGTGATTGGTGATCGCGGCTCTCAGGCAGTGCTGCCCGTGCACCGTGGTGTCGGAGATGGCAGCGATGCCCTCCTCCTGCAGCCGCATCATGATCTCGGTGTTGAATGCCTTCAGCGGCTCGCCGGACAGGCCGCGCCCACGATGGCGGAAGCAGACGATGTTGATCGAAGTCGGAGCCGTCAGTTCCAGCTCCGGTTCGGCCTCGATCCGGCCGGCGAGATAGCGGGCCTGCGCGATATTCTGGTCAATCAGGCGACCGAACTTCTCGACGCCATGCTCCTTCAGCGCCATCCACACCTTGAGCGCGCGAAAGCCGCGAGAGGTCTGCAGGCCGTAGTCGTGCAGCCATTGCCCGGAAGGGAGCCCGCGCGGCGCCGACTGCAGGCATTCCAGCGTGGTGGCAAAGGTGCCGCGATGCGCCTCGGCATCGCGGACCAGCGCGCAACCGGCTTCGAATGGCGCGTGCAGCCATTTGTGCGGATCGAGCGCGATCGAATCCGCCTGTTCAATGCCGGCAACCAGCGATCGGTTCTCGGGTGCGATCGCGATCAGGGCGCCGATGCAGCCGTCGACGTGGAACCAGAGGTCTTCTTCATCTGCCACCTTCGCCAGCGCCTGCGGGTCGTCGATCGCGCCGGTGTTGACGGTGCCGGCGGTGCCGATCACGCAGGCCGGGCTGAAGCCTGCCTCGCGGTCCTCGGCGATTGCCGCCTTCAGCGCGTCGATATCGATGCGCAATCCCGCGTCGGTCGGGATCCGCCGCAGTGCACGATTGCCGAGGCCGAGCACCTCCATCGCCTTGCGGTGACAGGAATGGACCGGGTCAGAGG
>NZ_RZTO01000667.1:0-3491 GCF_003997225.1 Mesorhizobium sp. M2C.T.Ca.TU.002.02.1.1 | reverse complement strand
ATCCATGATGGGCGAGGCCAAGGATTTCCTGGTCAAGCGCGCCGAGCAGGTGAAGCTCGATCCTTACCAGTTCCAGGAATTCCCGGTCATCTTCTGGGACCTGTTCGGCGAGCAGGGCCACCCGATCCGCGCCACCATCTCGGAGATGGGACCGCTGCTGATGTCGCGGTTGATGAACCTCACGGAAGCGCAGGAGGGCGTCATGAACATCGCCTTCCGCATCGCCGACGAAGAGGGCCTTCTGCTGCTCGATTTGAAAGACCTGCAGGCGCTGCTCGCCAACATGGCCGAGCGCTCCGACCAGCTCAGCGCGCGCTATGGCAATGTCACCAAGCCCTCCGTCGGCGCCATCCAGCGCACGCTCCTGGTGCTCGAGAGCCAAGGCGCGGCGAACTTCTTCGGCGAGCCGGCGCTGCGCATCGCCGATCTGATGCGCACGACGCGAGACGGCCGGGGCGCGATCAGCGTGCTCGCCGCCGATAAATTGATGATGAATCCCAGGCTCTACGCCACCTTCCTGCTCTGGCTGATGTCTGAGCTGTTCGAGGAACTGCCCGAGGTCGGCGATCTCGACAGGCCGAAGCTGGTGTTCTTCTTCGACGAGGCGCATCTTTTGTTCGAGGACGCGCCGAAGGTGCTGATCGACCGCGTCGAGCAGGTGGTGCGGCTGATCCGTTCCAAGGGCGTCGGCGTCTATTTCGTCACCCAGAACCCGCTCGACATCCCGGAAAAAGTGCTAGCCCAGCTCGGCAACCGCGTCCAGCACGCGCTGCGCGCCTATACGCCGCGCGAACAGCAGGCGGTGCGCACCGCTGCCGAGACCTTCCGGCCCAATCCTGATTTCGATTGCGCCACTGCCATCACCCAGCTCGCCACCGGCGAGGCGCTGGTCTCGATGCTGGAGGACAAGGGCGTGCCTGCCATGGTCCAGCGCACGCTGATCCGCCCGCCATCGTCGCGGCTCGGACCGATCACGCCCGACGAGCGCCGCAAGATCATCGCCGAGAGCCCGGTCGCCGGTCAGTACGACGAGGCCGTCGATCGCGAATCGGCCTTCGAGATCCTGCAGAAGAAAACCAAGGAAGCGCAGGACGCCGAGGCGCAGGCACAGCAGCAGAACAGCGGCGGCTCGCGCTGGACCATCCCCGGTTTCGACGATGTTTTGGGAACATCGGGCCGGCGGTCTTCCAACCGCCAGACCGTGGCCGAAGCCGCCATCAAATCCGTGGTGCGCTCGGTCGGTTCCTCCGTCGGCCGCGCCATCGTGCGCGGCATCCTGGGGAGTCTGGCCAAGGGACGGTGACGGCCGTCAGCCAGGCCCCTGAGAGGTCACACCGGAATAAGCGGCGCGACCTCGCGATCGGACGGCCGGTCGCTCGCCGCCAGACCGGCGAGCACACCGGCGCGATCGGCGGCGTTGCGGTTCTGGCTCATCTTGCGCTTGCCCTCCAGCCTCGTGATGGGCATGCGCAGGCCGACGATGCCCTTCAACTGCGACTGGATGAAATCCGCCGGCGCGTCAGACACGGCCCAGGGCGCCGAGCGCTCGCCTTCATGCAGATTGGTCAGGCGGGTCACGACCTCGAGCAGCCTGTCGGCGTCCTCGAAGAATTCGATCGGCCCATGGGCGTGGACGGCAACGTAGTTCCAGGTCGGCACTACCTTCCCGGTCTCCTGCTTGGTCTGGTACCAGGCCGGTGTCACATAGGCGTCGGGCCCCATGAACATCGCCAGGCCGTCGCCCAGCGGCGGCACGCGCCATTGCGGGTTTGCCTTTGCGACATGGCCGTAGATCACCCCATGCTCGCCCTCGTTCTCGTCGAGCAAAAGCGGCAGAGGCGTCGCCAGCGGGCCGTCGGCCGTGGCGGTCACCAGAATTGCCAACCGCGCTGCGCGGATCGTGGCGGTGAGGCTCTCATAGTCGTCGTCGCGAAAGGCGGGCGGTGTGTACATGGCAAGATTCCTTAGCGTCGCAGGAAAAGATGCCGGATGTCTGGCCTGCTTGGAATATCCAGCTTTGAAAGTTTCGGGTGGTCCAGTTGGAACAGGACGTGCTGGCCGGGTTGTTGGCGAGGGGCGCCTATAAGCGCCACATGCGCAGCATCAGCAGGAAGAATGCCGGGCCCAGGGGCATCCTGCCGCAGGCCCTGAGCGATCGCCCCGGACCGCAGGCCACGGTCGCAGGGGCCAAGACGGGCTTGCATATCGTTGCCTGGATGAGCGGTATCGATGCCGGACGCGAACCGGTGATCATCGCGACCGCACGCGCTGCCGGGATCGGGCTCTATCCGGTGTCGCCGCCTTACGGTCCGAGCGTGCCGCGACCGGAAATCGCCGGCTTCGTCATGGGCTATGCCGGGCTTGACGCGGAGGCGCTGCGGCGGGGCGTTGCGGTGTTGGCGACCAAACTCGCCGAGCAGTGCTGACGGGCGGCCACCCTGGATATCTTGCCGGGCCTTTTCGATCGCACTTCTTGCCGAAGCAGCAAGCGCTGGGCGCGCATTGCAAATGCCGCATCTGCCTGTAGACTTCGCCAGGGGAGAAGCTGCGGACAGGTGGATGTCTCGCCAGCCGGTACCGATATGTTCGTAGGGCACAACCCCTATTTGGTCGCGTTCTCGGTGGTGATCGCGATCCTGGGAGGATACACAGGTTTCGGGTTGGCAGCCCGTGTGCGCGGCGCGCCTGGCGCGAGCCGCCGATTTCTGTTGGCCGGCGCGGCCTTCTTCCTGGCTGTCGGCATCTGGACCATGCACTTCATCGGCGTGCTGGCCGCGCCGCTGCCTCCGGGCACCACCTATCTCGTCCTGCCGACCATCGTTTCGTTTCTGATCTGCGCGCTCGTCGTCGGCGTTTCGCTGTTCTTCGTGTCCATCGGCGAGCCGTCCGGCAGCCGCGTCATCGCCTCGGCGCTGCTGCTCGGCACCGGGATCGTCTCGATGCACTATGTCGGCATTCATGGACTTGCCGGTCCATTCCACATCCATCACGACGATATGATGATGCTGGTTTCGGTGCTGATCGCCGTCGGCACCGCCTATGGCGGATTGCGGATACTTCTTGCCCGGCAAGGCGGCATGCGGCTCGTGCTCAGTGCGGTCGCCTTCGGCTTTGCCGTTTCGGGAATGCACTATACCGCCATGTACGGCATGCAGATGATGCCCTCGACAGGCGACGGCATGGACGGTCTCACCGCCTCGCCGCAGATCCTGGCGTTGATCGTATCGCTCCTTTCTTTCCTCGTCGTCGCCGGCTTCCTGCTCTTCCTGGTGCCGGAATCGCAGCAGCGCGCCGCCGCGACCTCACCCGAATGGCCGGGTGAGCCTCATGCCATGGATACGGCGCGGGAACTGTCTGGCGATGACGATCCGCACGGCTCGCCTGCAAAGCGGCCGCTGCCGCTGCACGGCCTCGGGCGCCCGCCGCCGCCCTTGGCAACGCGCTTGCCGGTCGAAGGCGCCGACGGCACGCATTTCGTCGAGGCCGAAGAG
>NZ_RZTO01000666.1:0-3497 GCF_003997225.1 Mesorhizobium sp. M2C.T.Ca.TU.002.02.1.1 | reverse complement strand
TGGTTGGCTCGTCGGTCCTGCTCGGCGCGGTCTTCGTCGCGCTTGGATACCTGATCAGTGCGACCGTGCGCGAGCGCGCCACCGCGGCAGGCCTTGCCATCGGCATCTGGCTGGTTCTGGTCCTCCTCTACGACATGGCGCTGCTCGGCCTGCTGGTCGCGGATCAGGGCAGGACGATCAGCGCCGCCGCCTTCAACTGGCTGCTCCTCCTCGATCCCGCCGACATCTTCCGGCTCCTCAATCTTGCCGGGCTGTCGAAGACCAGCCTGTTCGCCGGGATGGCCGGACTTGCCGAGCAGATGCAGTTCGGTCGCGCCGTGCTGCTCACGGCGCTGACGGCCTGGGTGGCGGTCCCCCTTGCGCTTGCCGCCTTGGTCTTTTCAAGGAAAGAGCCATGATGCGCGCAACGGCTCTCGGCGCACTGGTCGCCGCTGTCCTCTCCATCCTGCTTGCCGGCTGCAGCCAGGAGATCGCCGGCCAGCCCAAGCCGCCACCGCAGGAGCCGACGGCCACCTCGGTCGCCTATTTCTGTTCGATGGGCCTGTTCGAGCATGGCGGCCCGAAGGGGCAGGCCTTCCGTGCCGGCAAATCCGAGCCGGTCTGGTTCTCGTCCGTTCGCGACGCCGTCGCCTTCTCGATGCTTCCCGGGGAGCCGAAGGACGTCGTCGCCATCTATGTCAACGATATGGCAAAGGTGAGGAACTGGGACCACCCCGAGGCAGGAGCCTGGGTCGAGGCGCACGACGCCTGGTATGTCATCGGCAGCGATTACGGCGCCGGGATGGGCGGCAACGAGGCCGTGCCGTTCTCCGACGAGAATGCCGCGCGCTCGTTCGCGAGCGCGCATGGCGGAGCGGTACGCCGGTTCGACCAGATTCCGCAGGAATACATCCTGGACGGCGCGCCGCTCGATACAGCCGAAAAGTCCAAACAGGCAGCGATGCAATGAGCAAGCAGATGACCGAGGGATCGAGAAAAGCATGCGGGGCATTGAGCGCTCCGATGTCGCGTCGACGCTTCATCCGGATCAGCGGCGCGGTGGCCGGGCTGAGCTTGGCAGCGCTGGGAGGACAGGTCCCGGGAACAACGGCGTCATCTCTTCTTCACGAATGGCGGGGAGTGGCGCTTGGCGCGGATGCATCGCTGCGCATCTACCATCCCGATGCGGCCGAGGCCGAGCGCCTTGTTGCGGACGCCATAGCCGAGGTGCATCGGCTCGAGCGTGTGTTCAGTCTCTACGACAACAGCTCTGCGCTGTCCCGGCTGAACCACGATGGCGAGCTTGCCGATCCGCCGCAGGAGCTCGTCGAGCTTCTGGCCGCGAGCGCGCGCTATTCACGTGCGACCGGCGGCGCCTTCGACCCGACGGTGCAGCCGTTGTGGGAGCTTTATGCCGCGCATTTCGGCAGACCGGATGCCGATCCGAATGGACCGTCGGCTGCCGATATAGCAGCCGCGCGTGCACGGTGCGGCTATGAGGCGGTGGCGGTCGACGACGGGCAAGTCGCGTTCGCGCGCCCCGGCATGGCCTTGACGCTGAACGGAATTGCGCAAGGCTACATCACCGACCGTGTCGCCGAGCTTCTGCGGGCCCGCGGGGTCACGCATACGTTGGTCGACATGGGAGAGACCCGCGCGCTCGATGGAAGTCCCGCGGGCCGGCCCTGGTCGGTCGGCATCAGAGATCCGCGTGTCGAGGATAGCCTTCTCGCGAAGCTTGCGCTCGACAACCAGGCCATCGCGACGTCCGGCGGCTACGGCACCGAATTCGATGGGGCAGGGCGCTTCAACCACATATTCGACCCGGCAACCGGATTGTGCGCCAACCGCTACCTCAGCGTCTCAGTCGTAGCGCCGACAGCGACCTGCGCCGACGCGCTCTCGACCGCCTTGTCCGTTTTGCCCCTGGACCGCGCATCTTCGGCTCTCGCCGACGCCGGAGCGACGCGGGCTTATTTCGTGCTTCCTGACGGGCGCGTCGTCGACCGGAGCGCCTGACACACGGGCGAGGCCCGTTCCCGGGGGTAACGGTTGGATCGCTTGAAGCTGTTCGCTACCTGCTTTTTTCAAGAGGATCTTTGCGCGAACGCAAAGATCCGACATCGTCGACCCGATAACTTCAGCATCCGGCCCCCAGCAAGGCCGCGGCGGTTCAGTTGGATGCGGGCCGCCAGGCTGGCAGAGCGAGCCCAGCATGTCCCAAGGCATGCCCGCAAGCAAAGTGAAAAGGTGATGAAGTTCATGGCTGAGGAGCAAAAGGTGATCGAAGAGTGGCCAGCTCTCGTGCTCAGCACCGAAGCGGCAAGCGGGGCCACGGCGGGCCGCACGTTGCTGCCTATGCCTATCGCGGGGCTATCCCTGATCGTTCTTGGCGGCGCGGCCGTGATGATCTTTGTGTAGCGATGCTTTCCGCGAATTGTTTGCGCTTTGGCAAATAGACGGATTTCGCCCGGGTTACGTTTGGGCGCCGGGTCAAGGGCGTTGGTGCTCCACAGCAGTCGGGATTTAGGAATATGTCTGAATCGGAAGTCTCATCACAACCCCAGCTGGATGTGCGCGCCGTCCCGCCCGTGGAGCGCCACGCTCGGATTTTCGGGATCGCCCAGGCTCTGAGCGAGGGCCAATCCTTCGTCATCGTGAACGATCACGACCCGCGGCCTTTACGCTACCAGATGGAAGCCAGATATCCTGGCCTGTTCGGTTGGGAATACCTGCAGCAAGGGCCGGACATTTGGCGCATCGAGATCAAGAGATTGCATTCATCAGGGTGCAACTGTTGCTGCGGCAGCTGACGATCACGCCGCTGTCCAGAGCAATCCAGATCGGCATCGGCTACGCGCTCTATGAGGATGTCGTCATCGACCGCGTCACGGGACGCATGCGCGCCGTGGAAGAAGGCGAACCCACTGGCCCCTTCGGTGCGAAAGCGGTCGGGGAGATTGCGACGATTCCGGTGGCGGCGGCGATCGTCAATGCCGTGAACGACGCATTGGGCACCGAGTTGACGGAACTGCCGCTTTCGCCCGAACGCATCCTTGCCGCGATGGCCCAGGAAGAACCGCGATGTGGAGCGGCTCGGCCGGATGGTTCGAGTTGCGCGATGCCCGCCCTCGAAAACGGCAAGCGGCCTCTAAATCAAAGAGATAGAGCATGATGTCGCCCGAAAACCGCTACACACTTTTCGGCATCATGCTCTAGTCAGGCAAAGCATGCAGGTCAGCTATGCAATCGTTTGGTTGGAATTCCGGGCGGCCAAAATATTCCTGTTCGACGGGACTGTCATCGAAGACACTTGGGTTGAAATCCCGCTGACAGAAAATCGTGACTGCGATCATGGCGGGGCAGACGGAGCGGACGATTTCTTCGGCGAAGTCGCCCGCTGCCTCGACGTGGCGCGAGAATGGATCATTCTCGGCACCAGGTCGGGCTGTTTTGGGCTTCTTGCCTATATTTGTCGACACAAGCTCGATGGTCGCGTTGCCGGCGCCGAGGTGACC
>NZ_RZTO01000665.1:0-3432 GCF_003997225.1 Mesorhizobium sp. M2C.T.Ca.TU.002.02.1.1 | reverse complement strand
GGTGGCGGCGGCCCTCGGCAAGCGGGTCGCCATTGCGGAGGAGTACCGCTTCGGCGGCACCTGCGTCATCCGCGGCTGCGTGCCGAAGAAGCTCTATGTCTATGCCTCGCAATTTCCCGAGCATTTTGCAGACGCCGCCGGCTACGGCTGGACCGTGCCCGAGGCGAGCTTCGACTGGCAGACGCTGGTCGCCAACAAGGACAAGGAGATCGCGCGGCTCGAAGCGATCTACAAGAGGAATGTCGAAGGCGCCGGCGGCGAGACCTTTCATTCGCGCGCGGTGCTCGTCGACCCGCACTCCGTCTATCTGGTCGCGGAAGATCGCACCGTCAGCGCCGACCAGATCCTGATCGCTACAGGCGGGCGACCCGCGCCGCATCCGGCACTGTCGGGCCACGAGTACTGCATCTTCTCCAATGAGGCCTTCGATCTCAAGGAACTGCCGAAGGCGATCATGATCGAGGGCGGCGGCTATATTGCCGTCGAGTTCGCCAACATCTTCCACGGCCTGGGCGTCGACACCACGCTGGTCTATCGCGGCCAGGAGATTCTCAGCCGCTTCGACATGGATCTGCGCCGCTCGCTGCACGAGACGATGCAAAAAAAGGGGATCAGGATCCTCTGCCCCGCCGTTTCGGAACGGGTGCGCAAGACCCCGGAGGGCAGGCTGGATGTGCTGCTGTCCGGCGGCCGCGCCCTGACGGTCGATCAGGTGATGCTGGCGATCGGGCGTATTCCCAATACCGAGAATATGGGCCTGGAAGGCGTCGGCATCGAACTCGGCAAGACGGGCGCGATCGTGGTCGACCAATATTCGCGCACCAATGTCGACAACATCTGGGCGATCGGCGACGTCACCCATCGCGTGCAACTGACGCCGGTCGCCATCCACGAGGCGATGTGCTTCATCGAGACCGCCTTCAAGGACAATCCGACCGCGCCGGACCACGATACCATTCCGACGGCGGTGTTCTCGCAGCCGGAGATCGGCACCGTCGGCCTGTCGGAAGACGACGCGATCAAGCGCTTCCCCGACGTCGAGATCTATCGCGCGTCGTTTCGTCCGATGCGACATACGCTGTCGGGCCGCGACGAGAAGATGCTGATGAAGCTGGTGGTCGACGGCGCGTCCAGGAAGGTGATCGGCGCCCATATTCTAGGCCCCGACGCCGGCGAGATGGCGCAGCTTCTCGGCATCCCGCTGAAGGCTGGCCTGACCAAGGACGATTTCGACCGCACCATGGCCGTGCATCCGACCGCGGCCGAGGAACTGGTGACGATGTACAAGCCGACCTATCGCGTGAAGAACGGCGAACGCGTTTGATCGCGGCGTGGGCAGCCGCCGGTGATGCCGGCGGCTGCCCATATGCTTTTAAAGCAGCGTGCCGCGCAGGATCACGAGCGCCACCGAGAAGTAGATGACCAGTCCGGTGACGTCGACCAGCGTGGCGACGAACGGCGCCGAGGCGCTTGCCGGATCGAAGCCGATGCGCTTCAGCGCGAAAGGCAGCATCGATCCCGACAGCGAGCCGAAGGTGACGATGCCAATCAGCGCCGCGCCCACCGTCGCCGCGATCAGCATCCAGTGCGGGCCGTAGTCGTAGAAGCCGAAATACTGCCAGAGCGCGATGCGGCAGATGCCGACGACGCCGAGGATCGAGCCGAGCACCACCCCGGTCGGCAGCTCGCGCAGCGCCACCCGCCACCAGTCGCGCAACCCGATCTCGCGCAGCGCCAGCGCGCGGATAACGAGCGACGTCGCCTGCGAGCCGGAATTGCCGCCGGAGCTCATGATCAGCGGGATGAACAGGGTCAGCACGATCGCCTTTTCCAACTCGCCCTCGTAGCTCTGCATGGCATTGGCCGTCAGCATCTCGCTGAGGAACAGTGCGCAGAGCCAGCCGGCGCGCTTCTGGATCATGGCGAGGAAACCCATCTTCATATAGGGCTCGTCCAGCGCCTCCATGCCGCCGAAGCGATGCACGTCCTCGGTCGTCTCCTCGATCATCGTGTCGATGATGTCGTCGACGGTGACGATGCCGAGGATCCTGCCGTGATCGACGACAGGCAGAGCGAGCAGGTCGTATTTGGAGATGGTCTGCGCCAGGTTCTCGCGATCGGTGAGCGGCGTCACCGTCACCGGCATGCGGTCGGGCGCCACCGACAGGATCGAATCCTCCGGGTTGCCGGTGATCAGCCGGCGCAATCCGGTCGAACGCAGCAGGAGCTGCGTGTCCGGGTCGACGATATAGATGGCGTAGATGGTTTCGCGCGTGCGCTCGACCTTGCGGATGTAGTCGAGCGTGCGGCCAACGGTCCAGTCGGAAGGCACGCTGACGAATTCCGTCGTCATGATCGAGGCGGCGCTGCCTTCCGGATATCCCAGGATGGACAGCAGCGTCGCGCGCAGCGGCGGCGCCAAGGCGCCGAGCAGCTCCGAGCGGGCCGGTTCGTCCAGCTCGCGCAGGATGTCGGCCGCGCGGTCGACCGACATGGCGGTCAACAGCTTGCTCGCCTTCGGGCGCGGCAGGGCCTCGGCAAGCTCTGGTGCCGCCTCGAGTTCCGGCTGGTCGAAAATCTCGACCAGCCGCTCGAACGGCACGGCGCAGAGCAGCTCGATGGCTGTCTCGCGGGGCTCGTGGTTGAGGGCTTCGACGACGTCGGCGACGTGATCGTTGGCAAGAACACGGGCGACGGCGACGGCTTCGTCGTCCAGTACGGGTGCGAATTCGTTCATGGCTCACTCCTTGCCGTCCGGCAGGACGTGAGCCATCAGGTCACGTCAGGGCGGACGGCGGTTGCGTTCGACTGTGACTGTCGCCAGGCATGGCGGGTTGACCTTTCTGCTCGCGGGGTTCGAGTTTGAATTTGGCGAGCGGGCGCAACATAGGAGCGCATTTTGCCGAGTCAATCGCGACGGGCGCTGAAAATGGGTGCGGGGAGGCCGGATCGCGAGACTGTGATCGACGGCCACCCAAGCCGGGCCACGGCCGCCGGTCAAAGGCTTGGTATGACTGCTATTTCTGTTTCAGCCGGCGGAAGCGCAGCCACTTGTCCTCGACCGGCCGCGGCTGGGCGAGAATGGTGGTGAGCTCGCGTGGGAGACTTGGCGCAAGAGGCTTCTTGGTGGCGACGCCGTCGGCGATCGAAACCACGCTGTGATAGAACTCCTCGCCGGACAGCGAGCGCGGCGCCACCGCCTCGTGCATGACGCTGATCACGGTGACATCGGGGCAATTGTCCTTGATGGCCTGGTGGAAGGCGACCTTGCCATCGGGGTCGAGCGCGCCGGTCGCCTCGTCGAGGAACAGCAGCCCCGGCTGCTGCAGCACGATGCGAGCCACCACCAGCTTCTGCTTCTGGCCGCCCGACAGCACCTGGTCCCAGCTTTTGCCTTCGCGGCTTTCGTCGGCCATGTGCTCGATGAAGTCG
>NZ_RZTO01000664.1:0-3511 GCF_003997225.1 Mesorhizobium sp. M2C.T.Ca.TU.002.02.1.1 | reverse complement strand
CCTTTCGGCCTTCCAGCATCAGTATCCCGACATCGAGATGCGGGTTTCGACCTCTTACGCCACGCATGAATTCTCGACTTCCGAATACGATCTCGAAATCCGCTATGGCGACGGCAATTTCCCCGGCCTCAATTCGGAGCTGCTGTTCAAGGAAGATCTGACGCCGGTGTGCAGCCGCAAGCTCTTCCATGAGGTGCTGGGCGACAAGCCGCTGTCGAAGGTGGTGCCGGAGGACTTGCGCTACTTCACGCTGCTGCACTCCGACACGTGCACGCAGAACTGGCAGTCATGGCTGGGCTTCGCCGGCGCGAGCTTCGTGCTCGGCGAAACCAGGAGCGTCTATTTCGATTCCTGCATGATGTCTTACGAAGCAGCCAATGCCGGAATGGGCTTCGCCGTCGCCAACCGCGCCTATATGGCAAGCGACATCCGCGCCGAACGGCTGGTGGCACCGTTCGCGGTCCACCATCCCAACACGGCGGGCTGGTACTTCGTCAGCCCCATCAAGGCGCTCGGCGCCCGCAAGGTCGAGCTGTTCAAGCAGTGGATCATGGCTGAAGCGGCGCTGACGCAGCGCCAACTGGACATCGAGATCGCCGGCGGACAGCAGGGCCACTCGGCGCTGGCGTGAGAGGTTGCTCCTCCACGAATGCCGAACCGGCGGACACCCCGCACTAAAGCGCGGCGCGTCGAAACGGATTCACACGACGCGCTTCAGGCCTTTGATTTGATGCATGTCGTTGCCGCAAAACCGAGGTCACTTTTGCGCGGCATGCATTAGCGGACTCCAGCAGAATTGCAGGATTTTCCGGTGATTTCCCGGCAGTTGCGTAGTCGGCTACCGCGATCGCACCATGACGCAGGGGCGAGACTCAGCTATCTTCTGTTGTGCGGCGGGCCTGATTTTCCCGCTTGGCCGGCGCTATCGAGCTTCCTCCCAAGCAGCGCCGGCCTTCTTCGTTCAGCCCAACGATAATCTCTGCCAGACCTGTCGCGTCGCTATTGCTTCGGAGGGGTGCCCGGCTGGTCGCCGCCGGTGGTCGATTTCGGCACCGGGTTCTTGTCGATCTGCGGGTTCTGATCGGCGGGCGCCTTGGTGGGCGGCACGCTGTTGTCGCAGGCGACGAGCGCCAGCCCTGCCGCAAGAGCCAGCAGCAAAGGACGTTTCTTCATGACGACCTCCTCTCGTTCGCTCCTTTCACCAAGGGCAAACGAGGCGGTGGCGGTTTGGTTGCGTGGCGCGGGGGAACCAACCGGCCCGCGTCCGGTTGAAATCCCGAGCCAATCGAACGCAACGAGGAACCGATCATGATCCGCCTTGTGCTTGCCGGTCTGTTTGCCTACACCGCCTATCGCGTTGCCGTGAGGATCATCGACGAGGTGCCGGGAAACGTCGCGCCGCTGGACATGCCGGCCGACGAAAGGCGCAGGCTGCGGCGGCAGTCGGCGGCGATGGGGGTGGAACCGAAGCGGTAGTTGCCTCGGGGCAAGGTAGCCGCGTAATCCTCTCTCCGGCCGCTTCGCGGCCACCTCTCCCCGCTCGCGCGGGGAGAGGAAATTATTGCGAACAAAGCGGAAACGATGCTTGATGGGCGATGAACATCGCCGCCCATGATTCGTCCTTCGAGACGCCCGCCTATCTTGCCCGGCTGAATGACGAGCAGCGGCTGGCGGTGGTGCATGGCGACGGCAAGGTGGCGACGCCGCTGCTGGTGATCGCGGGCGCCGGCTCCGGCAAGACCAACACGCTGGCGCATCGCGTCGCCCATCTCATCGTCAAGGGCGCCGATCCGCGCCGCATCCTTTTGATGACCTTCTCCCGACGCGCCGCCGCCGAGATGGCCAAGCGCGTCGAGCGCATCGCCGGCGAGGTGCTGGGGCGCGACGCCGCGATCATCGCTGACGCGTTGGCCTGGGCCGGCACGTTCCACGGCATCGGCGCGCGGCTCTTACGCGACTATGCCGAGCAGATCGGCCTCGATCCCGCCTTCACCATCCATGACCGCGAGGATTCGGCCGACCTGATGAACCTTGCCCGGCACGAGTTGGGTTTCTCCAAGACCGAAAGCCGTTTCCCGACCAAAGGCACCTGCCTGCAGATCTATTCACGGGCCGTGAACGCGCAGTCCCCGCTCGGCGAAGTGCTGGGCTCGGCCTTCCCCTGGTGCGCGGCATGGGCGGATCAGCTGAGGGAACTGTTCGCGGCTTACGTCGAGGCCAAGCAGGCGCAGAACGTGCTCGATTACGACGACCTCCTGCTCTACTGGGCGCAGATGGCGGCCGAGCCCGAGATCGCCTCGCATCTCGGGTCCCGCTTCGACCATGTGCTGGTCGACGAATACCAAGACACCAACCGGCTGCAGGCCTCGATCCTTCTGGCGCTGAAGCCCGACGGCGCGGGGCTCACCGTGGTGGGCGACGACGCGCAGTCGATCTATTCCTTCCGCGCCGCGGAAGTGCGCAACATCCTCGATTTCCCGAAACAGTTCGCGCAAGGCGCGGAGATCGTCATGCTGGAGCGCAATTACCGCTCGACCGAGACGATCCTGGCCGCCGCCAACAAGGTGATCGGCGAGGCGAGCGAGCGCTTCACCAAGAACCTGTGGACCGAGCGCCGCTCTTCGCACAAGCCGCAGCTGGTCAGCGTGCGCGACGAGGCCGAGCAGGCCAACTATGTCTGCCAGGCGATCCTGGCCGAGCGCGAGGCGGGCACGGCGCTGAAGGCGCAAGCGGTGCTGTTCCGCACATCGAGCCACAGCGGGCCGCTGGAGGTGGAGCTGACGCGCCGCAACATCCCCTTCGTCAAGTTCGGCGGCCTGAAATTCCTCGACGCCGCGCATGTGAAGGACATGCTGGCGATGCTGCGCTTCGCCGAGAACCCGCGCGACCGTGTCGCCGGTTTCCGCGTGCTGCAATTGATGCCGGGCATCGGCCCGTCCGCCGCCTCGCAGATCGTGGACGCCATGGCGACGTCGCTGGACGAGACGTTGGGCCTTGCCCGCTTTCGCCCGCCGCAGCGCGCCGCGCAGGATTGGCCGGTGTTCCTCGATATCTACAGCGGCTTGCGCGCCGGCGCCAAATGGCCGGCGGATCTGGAACGGATCAGGCTCTGGTACGAGCCGCATATGGAGCGCATCCATGAGGACGCGATCACGCGACGCGCCGACCTTCTGCAGCTCGAGCAGATCGCATCGACCTATCCGTCGCGGGAGCGCTTCCTGACCGAGCTCACCCTCGATCCGCCCGACGCCACAAGCGACCAGGCAGGACCGCCGCATCGAGACGAGGATTACCTCATCCTGTCGACCATCCATTCGGCCAAGGGCCAGGAATGGAAGAACGTCTTCGTGCTCAACACGGTAGACGGCTGTATCCCCGCCGATCTCGGAGTCGGCACCAAGGAGGACATCGAGGAGGAGCGGCGCCTGCTCTATGTCGCCATGACCAGGGCCAAGGACAGCCTGCATCTGGTGGTGCCGCAGCGCTTTTATCCGCACAACCAGACAGCGCG
>NZ_RZTO01000663.1:0-3455 GCF_003997225.1 Mesorhizobium sp. M2C.T.Ca.TU.002.02.1.1 | reverse complement strand
GAGTTCGATGGTCACCGGCTCGCGCCGGGTCTTCGAATGTCGCATCTTCGGCGTCTTGACCATGCTTGGGCTCCGCAAAATGGCTGATCAATGGGTCCAGAGCGTCAGGATGCTCTAGCACATCACCAAGCGGTGAAAAGGGGCGGTGTGATGACGCGGCCTAGAGCAATTCCAGGAAAAGTGTGAGCGGTTTTCCGTCCGGAATTGCGTAAAAACAAAGAGCTAGGGCATTTCACCGTTTCCGTGAAACGGTGAAATGCCCTAGCGCGGTTGCGACAAAAGCGCGAGCAACGCGTCTTCCTCGGGTTTGGCTGCGATGCGGACCCTGTTGCCGGCGACCCCTTGCATCGGCTGGGCGACACGCGTCGAGAGCGCCAGGAATTCCGCTTTTTCAAAGAGATGCCGTAGCGTCGGCCGCGCCATCAGGTCAACCAGCGCCAAGCTGGCCTTGGCCGAATAGAGCAGCGCGGCCTCCACCGGCCGGCCCGACAGGCGGGCGACCACATCGGCGTCGTCATAGTCGATCGCCGTTGTGTCGTAGGTCTCGATCGCCTGGACATGCACGCCCGCCGCACTCAGCCGATGCTCGAACACCGGGAAGCGAACGCGGCCGCACAGATAGACGATTGCCTTGCCGGCAAGGCCGCCGGCGATCGCATCTGCCAGCGCCTCGGCGTCGCCAGGCCCCTCCATGACGGCGAGAAATCCCGCCGCGCGGCAGGCTTCGGCCGTCCTTTTCCCGACCGCGTGGCAAGGCAGGCGCGCAAGCGCCACGATCAGCGCTCGCGGCGCATGCCGCACGGCATTGGCGCTGGTGACAGTGACCGCGGCGGCATCGCCGCCGATGGCCGCCTCGACCGGCAAAGCGGCCGTTTCGGTCAGCGGCAGCAGGATGGGCTGAAATCCCTCGGCGTCGAGGCGTCGTGCCGTGCGCGACGCGCCGGGCTCCGGCCTCGTCACCAGGACGCGGACCATGTCAGGCCCAGCCGTCGAAGAATTTAGCACCAGCCCTGGCGCGAACCGTGCGCGCGGCGTCCAGGCCTATCTCCGCCGCGTCCGCGGCCTCGCCCTCCAGCCGAACCTCGTGCGATTCGGTGCCATCGGGCGAGATGATCAGCCCGTCAAAGGACAGTTTTTCGCCCGCTACCGTCGCATGGCCGGCGATCGGCGTGCGGCACGAGCCGTCAAGCGCGGCAAGAAAGGCGCGCTCACAGGTGAGCGCCTGGCCGGTTGGCACATGATGGATCGCCGCCAGCATCCTCTCGACGTCGCGGTCGCCGATGCGCGTTTCGATGCCGATCGCGCCTTGTCCCGGCGCCGGCGGAAAATCCTCGAGCGGCATCAGGTCTGTGACGACATGTTCGAGCCCGAGCCGCTTCAGCCCGGCATAGGCGAGGATCGTGCCCTCGGCAACGCCTTCGTCGAGCTTGCGCAGCCTGGTCTGCACATTGCCGCGGAAGATCACCACCTCGAAATCCGGCCGCATGCGGCGAAGCAGCGCCTGGCGCCGCAGCGACGACGACCCGACCACCGCACCGCGCGGCAAGTCGGCGATCCGCTTCACCCGCTTGCCGATGAAAGCGTCGCGGGCGTCCTCGCGCGGCAGGAACGTGACGAGCTCCAGCCCGTCGGGCAGCACCGTCGGCATATCCTTCGACGAATGCACCGCGATGTCGATGCGGCCGTCGAGCAGCGCTTCCTCGATTTCCTTGGTGAACAGGCCCTTGCCGCCGGCTTCCGAGAGCGGCCGGTCCTGGATGCGGTCGCCGCTGGTCGAGATCGGCACCACCTCGAACGCCTGCTCTGGCAGTCCATGCGCCTGCATCAGCCGCGCCCGCGTCTCATGCGCCTGGGCCAGCGCCAACGGGCTGCCGCGTGTTCCGATTTTCAAAGTTTGCATGGCGCGCGGTCCGTGATAACCCCCGGGCAGCTTGAGGTCTGCCGGGCCTTTTCCTAATTGGGATTGGCCGGTGATACAATCTTTGAGGCTAGCGACCAATTGATCCGCGTTCTGGGCATTGAGACGAGCTGCGACGAGACGGCGGCCAGCGTGGTGGCGCTGGACGGCGCTTCCGCGCCCGAAATCCTGTCCAACATCGTGCTCAGCCAGATCGAGGAGCACGCGGCCTTCGGCGGCGTCGTGCCGGAGATCGCCGCGCGTGCCCATGTCGAGGCGCTGGACGGTATCGTCGAGGCAGCGCTCGCCGATTCATCCGTATCGCTCGACGAGGTCGACGCCATCGCCGCCACCGCTGGTCCCGGACTGGTCGGCGGGCTGATCGTCGGCCTGATGACGGCCAAGGCGATCGCCGCCGCCGCCAATAAACCGCTGATCGCCATCAACCACCTCGAAGGCCACGCGCTGACGGCGCGGCTGACCGATGGGCTCGACTTCCCCTACCTCCTGCTGCTCGTCTCCGGCGGTCACACCCAGATCGTCGCGGTGCGCGGCGTCGGCGACTACCAGCGCTGGGCGACGACCATCGACGACGCGCTGGGCGAGGCCTTCGACAAGACGGCCAAGATGCTCGGCCTGCCCTATCCCGGCGGCCCGAATGTCGAGAAGGCGGCGGCCAAAGGCGATGCAAGCCGCTTTGCCTTCCCGCGCCCGATGAAGGGCTCGGCTCAGCCCGACTTCTCCTTCTCCGGCCTGAAGACCGCGGTGCGCCAGGCGGCAACCGCGATCGCGCCGCTGAGCGACCAGGACGTGGCCGACATCTGTGCCTCCTTCCAGGCGGCGGTGGCGGACGCGCTGGGGGATCGTGTCGGCCGCGCCCTTGCCCGCTTCCGCCAGGAATTTCCGGGCCAGGCAAAGCCGGCGCTGGTCGTCGCCGGCGGCGTCGCCGCCAACCGCACCATCAAGGCGACGCTTGAAGCGCTTTGTTCCAAAGCCGGCTTCGCCTTCGTGGCGCCACCGCAAAAGCTCTGCACCGACAACGCGGCGATGATCGCCTGGGCCGGCATAGAGCGGCTGCGCGCCGGCATCGCCGACGAAAACGCCGCCGACTTCGTGCCGCGCTCGCGCTGGCCGCTCGACAGCGTTTCGGCGCCATTGGTCGGCTCGGGCCGACGCGGTGCCAAGGCATGAGCGCGAAGGGGGCGAGCGGCAGGAAGCCGGGCAGCGGCTGGCGCGTCGCGGTGCTGGGCGGCGGCGCCTGGGGCACGGCGCTGGCGCTGGCTACGCTGCGCGCCGGCCATGATGTCCGGCTCTATGCACGCGACTCCGAAACCGTCGTCGCCATCGCCCGCGGCGAGAACCCGCGCTATTTGCCCGGCATTAGGATCGAGCCCGGCATCGCGGCCACCAGCGATATGGCCGAGGCGCTCGACGGCGCCGACTGCGTGCTCGCCGTGACGCCGGCGCAGTCGCTGCGCGCTGTGCTCGCTGGCGCGCGAAGCCACGTTCCTGCAGGCGTGCCGCTGGTGCTCTGCGCCAAGGGCATCGAACGCGACAC
>NZ_RZTO01000662.1:0-3521 GCF_003997225.1 Mesorhizobium sp. M2C.T.Ca.TU.002.02.1.1 | reverse complement strand
GTCTTGCCTCGTCGACGCTGGTCAACGCCACCGGCGGCAGTTTCGTCATATGGAAGCGATGCACGGCCACCTCGGCCGTCGCCGGATGCCGCCGCTCGGAACTCTCGGGCGCCCCCAACAGCGCCCGGCTGACGATCGAATGCCAGGTGCCGGTGCTGGGCTGCCGCTTACCGTGATAGCCGCAGACGATCAGCCGGTCCTCGGCACGCGTCATGCCGACATAGAGCAGCCGCCGGTATTCGTCGTCCGCCAGTTCGCGCGCCCGGATCGAAGCCGCCTTCGAGACGCCGTTGGCGACATCGCTGGCCGAGCGCCAAAGATAGCCCTTGCCCCTCCATTGCGTCCCCGAGCTTTCGAACGGCATCAGCCGCGGCAGATGCTGGTCGCTGAACGGCGCCGAGCCGCCATCGACCAGGAAGACCACCGGGGCTTCGAGGCCCTTGGCGGCGTGCACGGTCATGACCCGCACCTCGTCGCGCGTCTGGTCCATCTCGCGTTTGATCTCGGGGCCGGCATTCTCCAGCGTCGACAGGAAGGATTCCAGCCCCGGCAGTCCAGTGCGTTCCTCGGCCAGGCAGAAGCTCAGGAACTCGTCGAGGATGTCGCCGGCCTCCGGCCCAAGCCGCGCCGTCATCTTGCGGCGCAGCCCGTCACGCGCCAGAACGGCGGCGTAGAATTCGAACACCGGCTTGAAGGCCACTTCGGTTGCCCAGTCGTCGAGCCGGCTAACGACAGCGGCAAGGGCCACATCCTCGGCCGCGTGCTGCCGTAGCGAGGCGATCAGCGACTGGCCCTTTGGCCTTTCGCCGGCGAGCGCCAGCAACGTCTCCTCGGCGACCTCGAAGATCGGACTGCGCAGCACCGCGGCCAAGGACAGGTCGTCCTCCGGCTGGATCAGGAAATGCCCGAGCGCGATCAGGTCCTGCACGGCGATATGGCCGGGCAGGCTCAGCCGGTCGGCGCCTGCCACCGGGATCTGCCGGTTCTTCAGGCTGCGCGACAGCGCATGGACGAAGCGGTCGCGCTTGCGTACCAGCACCAGGATGTCGCCGGCGGTCAGCTTCCTGCCCTTGCCTTCGATGAGCTCGCCGTGCTTGAGCCAGGTCTGGATGGTCGTGGCCACATGCTCGGCCACGCGCACGGCGGGCGCGCTGGCGTGGTTGACCGGCAAGGTCCAGTCGTCGGGCTCCTCGACCATTTCGGCGCCGATCGAGGGCCATACCTCGACATAGCCCGGCGCGTCATTGCGGATCGCCTTGTGACTCAGCGGATCGGGATCGTGGCTGATGCCGCGCCTGACACCCGGCTCGGCGAAGACGCGGTCGACCGCGGCCAGCACGTCGTCGCTCGAACGGAAAGACCAGGTGAGCTTGAGATTGGCGAAGGCGGCTTCGGCGTCGCGCACGCGCCCGGCAAACAACAGCCGGCTTTCGGCGAAGGAATCGGGCGCAGCGCCCTGGAAGGAGTAGATCGATTGCTTCTCGTCGCCCACGGCAAAGATCGTGCGCGTTATCGCCTCGCGCTGGCCGAGCCCGGCGAAGAACTCCTCCGTCAGCTTCTTCACCACCTCCCACTGGTCCGGGCTGGTGTCCTGCGCCTCGTCGAGCAGGATATGGTCGATGCCCTGGTCGAGCTTGAACTGCACCCACGGCCCGGCATCGGGCCGCGACAAGAGGCTGACGGTGCGGGTGATGAGGTCGTTGAAGTCGAGGAAGCCCCGCCCGCGCTTCAACTGCTCGTAGCGCGTAATCAGCCAGTCGGCGACGGTCAGCGCCGCCGCTGTCCCTTCGACCATGCGGAACAGCGCCAGCCGGTCGGTCACCTCGAGGATCGCCTTGGCCGCCGCAAGGTAGCGTTCCGGCAGATCCGGCAGCCGGTCGACCAGCGCCTTCTTGAAGATCTTGGGCGGCTCATAGGGGTCGCCATCGGCCTTGAGGAAGGCCTTTGCCAAGAGCCGCAGCCGGCGGATCGGGTCGGCTTCGGCGAATGCGCCTCGTGCGTAAGGGACGACGTTGTTCAGCACCTGTCGCGCGTCGGCGGCTTCGGCGGCGCGCGCGAATTCGGCGAACTGGCCGGGGTCGAAACCTGGCAGCGGCCAGAGCGACGCGGCGATGCCCTCAGCCGTCTGTCCGGGCCTGAAGCCGAATTCGGCGAACAGCGGCCGGAAGTCCCGCTCCTTGCCTAGCTTGGCGATGAAGTCGCGCAGTTCGTCGCGCTTGCCGACGATCTCGCCAAGCAGCGAATCGAGACCGAACTCGCCGCCGCGCTCCAGCACGGTGGCGAAGGCTTCCGCCAGCCCTTCGGCGCCGGCGCCCGCGCCCGAGATCATGTCGCGGCGGGCATCGCCGAACAGCGAGGCCTCCATCTGCGGATCGAGCATCTCGAAATGCGCCGGGATGTTGGCTTCGAGCGGGAACTGGTGCAACACGGATTCGCAGAAGGCGTGGATGGTCTGGATCTTCAGCCCGCCCGGCGTCTCGAGCGCCTCGGCGAACAATCGGCGCGCGCGCCGCATCATGTCGCGGTCGGCGCCGCGGCCGTCCAGCGCCGCGATCCTGACCGCCAGCTCCGCATCGGGCAGCGCCGTCCATTCCGACAGCGTCGAGAACACACGGTTCGACATGTTGGCGGCGGCAGCCCGCGTATAGGTCAGGCACAGGATCTTCGACGGATCGGTGCCGTTGAGCAGCAGCCGGATGACGCGCTGCGCCAGCACATGCGTTTTGCCCGAGCCGGCATTGGCCGACACCCAGGCGGAATAGGCCGGATCGGAAGCGCGCGACTGGCTGGCGGCGGTATCGGAGGGAATCGGATATTTCATCCGTCCGCCTCGTCCTCGCTGGCGCCGCCAGCCGACCATTCGAGCACGCGCGCCAGATGGTCGTAGTCGCCGTCGGCTTCGCCCTCGCGGAAGGGCAGGGCACGCGACAGATAGCCGGTGGTCGGGTCGGCATAGTGGAAGAGCAGCCGCTCCAGCCGCGCCCAGGCTTCCTCGGACAGATCGTTGGCGGTGCGGGGCTTGCGGTTGTATTCGAGGATCGATTCCTCGAACACCTCGCCATTCGGCTTCAGCCGCACGAAGGCAAGCTGCGAGGGCTCGCGGATGCCGAGTTCCTTGAAGGCGCCGCGCCTGAGCAAGGCGCCTTCCAGCGCAAGCTGCGGCGACAAGAGCGTGTGCGCCTGCGCTTTCGAGGGAGAGGAGCCGGTCTTGTAGTCGAGGATATCGGCCATGCCGCCGGCAAGCAGGTCGACGCGGTCGGCATAGCCGGAGAGCGTCACGCCGGTGCGGCCGACCACCGTCTTCTCGGCGCGCTCCTCGGCAAAGCGCTTCGCGACCGCATCGGCGCGGGTATGCTCCCATTCGATGATGTTTTCGGCGAGCTTTTCGAAACGCGGCCACCAGATAGCCTCGATATCCGGCGGAAGCTGTGCCTCGGCAAAGCAAGCGCGGCCGGCTTCGATGAGGCTTGCCAAGGCATTCGGCGCCTTGGGGTCGTCGACCCGCCTCGAGAACAGATGCA
>NZ_RZTO01000661.1:0-3523 GCF_003997225.1 Mesorhizobium sp. M2C.T.Ca.TU.002.02.1.1 | reverse complement strand
GGGTACGGCCGCGTCAAGGCAGGCAGAATGCCGTGGAAGCTGCGCTCCCGACGCCGACAATGGATTTTCAGACTGAGCGATAGGGGCTTCTCCCACAACAAGGGGAGAAGGGGAAAGCTAGTCGCTGCGGCGGAAATTGCGAATGCGGTCGAACAGTACCGCCAGGATGATCGCGCCGCCGATGAAGGTGCCCTGCCAGAAGGCGTTGATGCCAAGCAGGCCGAGGCTGTTGCGGATCACCTCGATGAGCGCGGCGCCGACGATGGCGCCGAGCGCGGTGCCGACGCCGCCGGCGAGATTGGCGCCGCCGATGACGGTGGCGGCGATGACCTGCAGCTCCATGCCGTTGCCGAGATTGGTGGTGACGGCGCCGAGCCATCCGGTCTGGATGATGCCGGCAAGTCCTGCCGACAGCGCCGAGATCATGTAGACGGCGACCTTAATCTGCTTGACGGGAACGCCAGTCAGCGTCGCCGCGTGCTCGTTGCCGCCGATGGCGAAGATGTGTCGGCCGAACTTGGTCCAGCGCAGGATGAAGCCGGTGATCAGCGCCAGGATGATCATGTAGAGCACCGGATTGGCAATGCCGAAGACCCACGCGCCGCCGCCCAGCGCCAGGAGTTTCTGGTGATCAGGCCCGAACTGGAAGACCACGGTGTTGTTCGAAGCGACCATGGCAAGGCTGCGCGCCACGGAGAGCATGCCGAGCGTGACCACGAATGGCGGAAAACCGAGATAGGCGATGAGCACGCCGTTGAAGGCGCCGACGACCAGCGCGGTGGCGATCGAGGCCAGGATGCCCACTTCGATCGAATAGCCGGCATGCATGGTGACGGCCAGCACCATCGAGGAAAGGCAGAGCACCGAGCCGACCGACAGATCGATGCCACCGGTGATGATGACGAAGGTCATGCCGAGCGCCACGATGGCGGTGAAGGTGACGTTGCGGGTGATGTTGAAGAGGTTCTTCGACGTGGCGAAGGAATCGGTGGCGACGGACAGGAAGAGGCAGGCGAGGATGACTGCGATCACCACCCAGAAGGTCTGGTTGGCAAAGAGCCGCGACAGGAAAGTGTGCTGCTTCTGCGCGATCGTCTGGTCAAGGGTGACTGCCATTATCGACCTTTCCTAAGGCGCTGGACGGTTCGATCCACGCGACTACGCAACCTGTTCGATGGCGCCGGTGATCAGCCCGGTGACTTCCTCGGGCGAACTCGAGGCGATCTTCTTGTCGGCCACTTTGCGGCCGCGCCGCATGACGATAACGCGGTCGGCGACGTCGAACACGTCGGGCATGCGGTGGCTGATCAGCACCACGGCGATGCCCTGATCGCGCAGATGGCGGATGAGATTGAGCACCTCGGCCACCTGCCTGACCGAGATCGCCGCTGTCGGCTCATCCATCAGCACGATCTTGGCCTGCGACAGCATGGTGCGGGCAATCGCCACCGCCTGGCGCTGGCCGCCCGACATCTGCTTGACGAGGTCGCGCGGCCGCGTCTCGGACTTCAGCTCGGCGAAGAGCTGGCCGGCGCGCTTATACATGGCGCCATAGTCGAGGATGCGGAATGGTCCCACGCCCTTGCGCAGCTCACGGCCGAGATACACGTTGGCCGCGGCCGTCAGGTTGTTGCAGAGCGCGAGGTCCTGGTGGACGATTTCGATGCCGTGCTGGCGCGCATCGGCTGGCTTGTGCATGACAAGCTCCTTGCCGTCCAGATGAATGGTGCCGTGGCTCGGGCGGAAATTGCCGGCGATCATCTTCACCAGCGTCGATTTGCCGGCGCCGTTGTCGCCCATCAGGCCGACGACCTCGCCCGCCTCCAGCGAGAACGAGACGTCGTTGACCGCCTGGATGGCGCCGAAATGCTTCGAGATGTTGGCGAGTTCGAGAACCGGCACCAGCCTTAAGCCTCCCCATTTGTTGCGCAGTTGTCGCCGGCCTGGCCGGCGCCTCTTGCGTCTTTGCTCCGTCCATCTCCTCCCGAACGGCGCGTTGACGCATTTAGGCAAAAGCGGACTGGGGCGTCAATCAATTGTCGGACGATTAATTTCGAGACTCGACGAAAAATCGGTTTTGTAGGACAAATATGAATTGACGCTGGCGAAAAGCCGATATTAGCTAAGTCTCGGAGGAAGACTTTGCCCATCGTCCGTCTATCAGGCGGAGGCGGGCAAATGGTTTGAAGGTCAAGGATCCGGCTGCGCCAGTATTGGGGCAAACGGATCGGCAAATGCTTATCAGCCCGGCGCAGGACGCGAACATCACGAGATGCTCGTCATGGGTCTTGTGCATCCGGGCTGATCGGTGTGGCGGGCACGCGGTGTCCGTCTGTTTCAAGGGAGGACTGATATGAGGAAAACACTTTTGCTTGCCGCCGTCGCCGCCATGGCGTTGGGCGCCGGGCCGGCTTTGGCCAAGAAACAGCTCGTTATCGTCGTGAAAGGTCTCGATAATCCATTCTTCGAAGCCATCCACCAGGGTTGCGAGAAGTGGAACAAGGAAAACGCCAGCTCGGAATATGAATGCTTCTACACTGGTCCGGCATCGACCTCGGACGAAGCCGGCGAAGCGCAGATCGTGCAGGACATGCTGAGCAAGCCCGATACGGCGGCGATGGCGATCTCGCCGTCGAACGCGCCTTTGATCGCGCAGACGATCAAGAGCGCCAATCCGTCGATCCCGATCATGACGGTCGACGCCGACCTCGCCAAGGAAGACGCCGCCCTTCGCAAGACCTATCTCGGCACCGACAACTACCTGATGGGCAAGAAGATCGGCGAATACATCAAGAAGGCCAAGCCGAATGGCGGCACGATCTGCACCATCGAAGGCAATCCGGCGGCCGACAACATCCTGCGCCGCGCGCAAGGCATGCGCGATGCGCTGTCGGGCAAGGAAGGCCTCGCGGCGCTTGCCGGAGAAGGCGGCTGGACCGAAGTCGCCGGTTGCCCGGTGTTCACCAATGACGACGGCGCCAAGGGCGTGCAGGCGATGACCGACATCCTCGCCGCCAATCCGAAGCTCGACGCCTTCGGCATCATGGGCGGCTGGCCGCTGTTCGGCGCCCCGCAACCCTATCGCGACCTGTTCAAGCCGATGGCCGACAAGATCGCCAAGAACGAGTTCGTCATCGGCGCCGCCGACACGATCGGCGACGAGGTGGCGATCGCCAAGGAAGGCCTGGTGACCGCGCTGGTCGGCCAGCGGCCGTTCGAGATGGGCTACAAGGCGCCGTCGGTGATGCTCGACCTGATCGCCAACAAGAAGGTCGACGATCCGGTCTTCACCGGCCTCGACGAATGCACCAAGGAAACGGCCGACACCTGCATCCAGAAGTAGGCTGCATCCTGAGCCGTCAAAAGGAAGGGGCGCCACGAGGCGCCCCTGATTTTTCCAGCGCTCGCCTTCGCGGCTGGCCGAGGGCAGGGTTCCTAAATCTTCTGCTTCACACCATCCTTCGAAGGCACCAGGTCGACGCCGTTGAGCTTGCCGATATGGGTGGCGAGCATCGGCACATAC
>NZ_RZTO01000660.1:0-3525 GCF_003997225.1 Mesorhizobium sp. M2C.T.Ca.TU.002.02.1.1 | reverse complement strand
GCATTGAGGAAATCGACCTTGGTGAAATCGGCCATGGCGCGATACTCGGCCGCGAGCGCCGCCGTCTTCTCATGGCCACCGGCGAACATGCCCTGGAAGAAGGGATGCGGCATCGGAGTCAGCGGCGGCGGCGCGACCACCAGCGCCTGGGGTGCCGGATAGGGTGTGCCGACGCCACCGGCGCTGGTGAGGATCTGGCCGACAAGCTTGGCCATGCCGTTGGCGATCTCATAAGGCGTGCGGCGGAAGAACGACTTGGTGTCGTTGGTGCCGAGCATGACGATGACGAGGTCGAGCGGCAGATGGCTGGCGATGGCCGAGGGCAGATAGGCGCTGCCGTTGAGACGCGGATCATTGGGATCGTCGAGGCTGGTGGTGCGGGCGCTCAAACCTTCCTCGATCACATGGTAGCCATCGCCCAGATGCGAGGCCATCACGCCCGTCCAGCGGTCCTCATAGGCGTAGCGATGCGTCGGCGACCCCTCGACGACCGGAATCCAGCCCCAGGTCAGCGAATCTCCAAAACACAAGATCGATCTTTTGGTCATATCTCCAATCCATTTTCCTATGCGATTGACTATTGGCCGTTCCGAACTTGCCCGCTCAGCTCGACCTTTGCCTGATGCCGTAGAAGATCGCCGCGAGCAGGATGATCAGCCCCTGCGCGATCAGCTTGCCGGGCTCGTCGACGCCGAAGGTGGTCATCACGACGAACAGCAGCGCAAACGACAGCACACCGAAGAAAGGCCCCCAGACACCGCCTTCCCCACGGCCGAAGACGACGCCGCCGAGGATGGTCGCGGCGACCGCCAGGATCGGCAGGTCGAGCCCGACCCGAACGCTGCCGACGGCGATCGAAGCCGTCTGGACCAAAGCGGCAATGCCCGCGAACAGGCCGGCGAGGGTATGCGCAAGCACGACCGTGCGCGCGACCGGGACGCCGGAGAAATGCGCCGCCTGCACGTTCTCACCCACCGACGTCACGTAGCGGCCGAAAACCGTGCGCGACAGAAACAGCGACAGCGCCGCCGAAACCGCCACCCAGAAGATCACAGGCGTCGGCGCCGGGCCAAGCTTGGTATTGTAGATGTCGGCGAACATGCCGGGCACATCGCCGGGCGGCTTGCCGCTCGACAGATATTGCACGATCCCGACCAGGACGATGCCGACCGCAAGCGTGACGATGACGGCCGAGACCCGTCTCACCCCGACCATCAGTCCGTTGAAGAACCCGACGGCCAGCCCAATGGCCAGCGCAAGCACAATGAAGAACGCCATGGAGGCGCCGGGAAAGGCGCCGGACGAAATGGTGTAGTTGATGAGCAGGATGACACCGCCGCCCGACAGGTCGATGCTTCGCACCCGCATCACCAGAAGCTGGCCGAGCACCAATATGCCGAGCGGAACGATCTGGCGCACGAATATGCCCATGATGTTGAGATTGAGCATGTTCGGCCGCGCGATCCACAGAACCACAAGCAGCACGGCAAAGACGTAGTAGGCCGGAGGGACGCGCAGCAGGCGGCGCAGGACGGGATTGGCGAACGCGGCGGCCACTTACAACCCCATCTTCTTGCGCGACTGCAGAGCGACCACAAGGAGCAGGATCGCCCCCTTGATGGTGGTCTGGATGAAGGGCGACACATTCGTCAGGTTCATGCCGTTGGCGAGCAGCGCCATGACCAGCGCGCCGATGACGGTGCCGTGCAGGCTGCCGATGCCGCCGGAAAGCTGGGTGCCGCCGATGGCCACGGCGGTGATTGCGTCGAGCTCGAACAGCAGCCCGACATTCGGGTCGCCCGAGACGATGCGCCCGGCGAGGAAGACCCCGGCCAGAGCCGCGAAGCAGGAGCAGATCACATAGGCGAGCACGATGTTGCGCCGGTCGGCGATGCCGAAATTATGCGCCGCATCCTCAACACCGGACGACACGCCCCCGCCGATCGCAAAAAGGTGCAGCCCGAAGCGGGAGCCGTAGAGCAGCTTCCAGGCGACCGCGAGTACGAAGATGCCCCAGAACACGGGCATCGGTGCCCCGAGGAAGGACCCGGCCACGGCGCTGATGACGATATCCGGCACCGTGCCGCCCGAAACCGGCCGCAGCACCCGCGTGATCCCGAGCAGAATGTACTGCGTCGACAGCGTCGCGATGATCGGATGCACGTTGAAGCGGGTGATGATGAAGCCGTTGCTGAAGCCGACCAGCGCGGCCAGCACGAACACGGCCGGGATCAGCACCCAGGCGGGTCCGCCAAGCGCAAGCACCGCCGTCGTGAAGCTGATCATCGACCCGACCGAAAGGTCGAGCCCGCCGAGCAGGATGACGAACATCTGGCCGACCGCCGTGATGACGAGCGGCATCGCCTGCGGCACCAGGTTGAGCAGGTTTTCCCCGTTGAGGAACTGCGCCGTCTCGAGGCTGAGCCAGAGCGCAATGGCCAGCGCGATCAGCAGGGGCAGCATCCACATGCCCTGCCGCGATCCTCTCGCGCTCATGAGGCGCCTGCTGATGGCTGTCATCGGCGCTCACCTCCCGCCCCATTCGCCTCCCCGTTGGCGCTGAGCGCGGCGTCGAGGATGTTGTGCTCCGTGGCGTCGGCCGCCGGCATTTCCTTCACGATGGTGTCGTTGTGGACGACGCAGATGCGGTCGCAGAGCCCGATCAGCTCGACCGTCTCGCGCGACAGCACCAGCACCGCGCCGCCTTTCTTCGCGAAGTCGCGCAGCAGCAGGTAGATCTCGGATTTTGCGCCGATGTCGACGCCTCGCGTCGGTTCTTCGACCAGCAGGATATCGATGTCGGCGGCAAGATAGCGGCCCAGCAGCACCTTCTGCTGGTTGCCGCCGGACAGCGTGCCGACGGCGGCGCCCGGGCCGCTCGCCTTCACGGCAAGGCTCGACATCGTGTCGGCGATCTGTCGCTGATAGCCGGCGGCCAGCGCCAGCTCCGACCGTTTCGAATGGAGCGCTGCGGCAATGTTGTGCGCCACGGAGAGTCCGAGGAAGAGCCCGTCTTCCTTGCGATCCTCCGGCACGAAGCCGACGCCCATCGCCTGCAGCCGGCGCACGCCGCCGCCGGGCGACACCGGCAAGGGCAGCGACTTGCCCTTGATCGCCACACGGCCGGCGAAGGGATGGTATTGACCGACCAGCGAGCGCAGGAAGCGTTGCTGGCCCTGCCCCTCCAGGCCGGCCAGCGCGACGATCTCGCCACGGCGCAGCTCCAGCGAAAATGGTTTCGAGCGCTCGGTGATGCGGAAATCCTCGACCGAAAGCATGGCGGGGCCAGGGGCATCGCCGCGCTGGGGAAAGAGGTCGGCCAGCTCGCGGCCGACCATCATCGCGATCAGCGCAGCCGGCGTCATCTCGGCGAGCGATCTGGTGCCGACGAGCTCGCCGTCCTTCAAAACCGTGACGGTGTCGCAGATGGCGAAGATCTCATCCATGCGGTGCGAGATGTAGACCACCGCCTTGCCCTCATCCTTCAGCCTGCGGATGTGGCGGTTCAGCACCCCCACATCGGCG
>NZ_RZTO01000065.1:0-13776 GCF_003997225.1 Mesorhizobium sp. M2C.T.Ca.TU.002.02.1.1 | reverse complement strand
GCTTTTCCTCGGCGGCATGATCAGGAGCGCGATGCTCGGGCAATCGCGCTTCCGCGAGACGAGCCGTCTCAAATACGAGGCGCGCGAATTCGCCGCCGAGATGGAGCGCAACTCGAGGCGCGATCCGCTGACGAACCTTCTCAACCGCTACGGGCTGGAGCAGGCGATCGCCAGGCTCGGGCTGTCCGACGGCCCGTTCGTCGCCATGCTGATCGACCTCGACGGCTTCAAATCCGTCAACGACACCTATGGCCACACCATCGGCGATGATCTTCTGGTCAAGGTGGCGCGCAGGATCGAGGCTCACGCCCCGGCGGGCGCCACGATCGCGCGCATCGGCGGCGACGAGTTCGTGCTGCTTTTTTCCGCCTGCAGGTCGCGGCAAGCGGCCGGCGAGCTTGCCTCCGCCATCATCGCCGCCATCGCCAATCCGGATCCGGAGCTGAATTCGGTGCGCGTCGGCGCCTCGGTCGGCATCTACCAATCGGAAAAGCCGCGTTTGACCGAGATGCTGCTCAAGGCGGATTTCGCGCTCTACGCGGCCAAGCGCGGCGGCAGGAACGAATATTGCCTCTTCGACGCCGGGCTGGACGCCGCGCTGGAACGCAAGAACCGCATCGAGCGCGATCTGCGTGGGGCTATTGAAAACGGTGCCCTCTGTTCCTGGTTCCAGCCGCTGGTGCGGCTCGACACCAACGCGGTCGTCGGTTTCGAGGCGCTGCTGCGCTGGCATCACGATGTCCACGGCGCCATCGCGCCGCCCGAGATCGTCACCGCCGCGCGCGAAACCGGCCTGCTTTCGCTTTTGACCGAGACGGTGTTCCTCAATTGCTGCGCCATGATCGGCGAGCTCGTGAGGGACGGACGCCGCGATGTCCGGGTCGCGATGAACCTGTCGCCGCGCGAGCTCGAAGCCGGCAATGTCGACGACATGATCCTGACCGGCCTGAAGGCGAGGAATGTGCCCGCCGCGATGCTCGAGATCGAGATCACCGAGGAGGCGCCGGTCGACCGCGACCGGGTCGACGAAAAGGTCGGGCGCCTGGCGGATGCGGGCATATCGATCGTGCTCGACGATTTTGGCACCGGCTTCTCGACCCTGGTGTCGCTCAAGGACAGGCGCATCCGCAAGATCAAGATCGACAAGGATTTCGTGCGCGACCTGGCGAAATCCGTGGAGGACCAGGCGGTGGTCGAGGCGGTGATCGGCCTCGGCCGGACGCTAGGCATCGAGGTGATGGCCGAGGGTGTCGAGACCGACGCCGACCGCATGATCCTGCGCTCGCTGGGCTGCATGATCGGGCAGGGTTATCTTTTCTCGGCGGCGCTCCCCATGCCCGACGCGCTCGCCTTCGACGTCGCAGGCGCCGAGGTCATTTTCGAGCCGCTGCGCAATCCCCGCAGCGGCAACGCCGCTTGAGCGGGGAGTCGCGAAAGGGCAGGGTAGCGGCATAGCGGGCACCCTGGGGCAATCGCATATGGCAGCGCTGCCCCCGCTCCGTCTCGACGCTGCGCGCCGAGCCACCTCTCCCCCACTTTGTGGGGGCGAGGAAACGCCAATCGCCAAGGGCGCGGCCTCGAAAAGCTTGGGTTCCTCGCCCCCGCCAAAGGCGGGGGAGAGGTGTCCGCGTAGCGGACGGAGAGGGGGCAGCGCCGCCCTATGCGATTACCCCCGGGCGGCACTCGCATGAAACCTTTTGATTTTTGGGCCGTTGTCGCGCGATGCCCCCGGCCAAGCGCAAACCGAAACCGGACGACAGCGCCATTGAGCGTGGTGAAAGCAAGCCGCGCCCGGCGACGTCGCGCCCCAAT
This sequence comes from Mesorhizobium sp. M2C.T.Ca.TU.002.02.1.1, assembly GCF_003997225.1. Lineage (NCBI taxonomy): Bacteria > Pseudomonadati > Pseudomonadota > Alphaproteobacteria > Hyphomicrobiales > Phyllobacteriaceae > Mesorhizobium > Mesorhizobium sp. M2C.T.Ca.TU.002.02.1.1. The sequence continues at coordinate 11,964 of NZ_RZTO01000065.1, read as the reverse complement.
CTCCCGCGCCACGAAAAGCCGCGCCAGCCGAAACCGCGCGGCGCGGCGAAACCGCGCGCGGATAAGGCAGCGGAAGACAAACCAGAAGACAGGCTGAAAGGCGACAAGTCGCGGCAAGACAAGCCACCGGCCGGCGAGAGCCCGCCCGAGCAAAAAGCAACCGCCGACGCCGCGCCGGAGGCCATCGGCCATGCCGGGTCGCCGCCGCCCGAGGCCGGCGAGCCCGGTCCCGCGCTTTCGCCGGAGGAGGCGGAGCGGGCGCGCAAGAAATATCTGCTGCGGCGCTTCTGGATCAGCGGGCGTGGCTATTGGGGCTTGCGCGGCGACAAGCTCGCCTGGCCGCTGACGATCGGGCTGCTCACGCTGATCTGCGTCAATGTCGGTTTTCAGTACGGCATCAACCGCTGGAACCGCGCGATCTTCGACGCCATCGAGCAGCGCGACGCCCACACCGTCTATTGGCTCAGCGCCATCTTCCTGCCGCTGGTCGCCGGCAGCATCAGCCTGGTGGTCGCCCAGGTCTATCTGCGCATGACCATGCAGCGCCGATGGCGCTCCTGGCTGACCACGGCGGTCATCCAGCGCTGGCTGGCCAGCGGCCGTTATTACCAGCTCAACCTGGTCAAGGGCGACCATGCCAACCCCGAGGCCCGCCTGACCGAGGATCTGCGCATCGCCACGGAGTCGCCTGTCGATTTCATCGCCGGCGTTCTCAACGCCTTCCTGTCGGCCTCGACCTTCATCGTCGTCTTGTGGACCATCGGCGGCGCGCTGAGTTTCACGCTGGGCGGCTCCACCATCACCGTGCCCGGCTTCCTCGTCGTCACCGCGGTCATCTATGCCGCGATCACCTCGACATCGATGTTCGCCATCGGCCGCCGCTTCGTCCAGCTTTCCGAGGACAAGAACCAGGCCGAAGCCGAGTTCCGCTACGTGCTGACGCGTGTGCGCGAGAACGGCGAGAGCATCGCGCTGCTGGGCGGCGAGGAGGAAGAGAACGCCGGCATCGACCGCACGTTCGCCGGCGTGCTCGGCCGCTGGGCGCGGCTCACCGGCCAGCACATGCGCACCACGCTGGTCTCGCAGGGCTCCAGCCTGTTCGCGCCGGTGGTGCCGGTGCTTCTATGCGCGCCGAAATTCCTCGACGGCTCGATGAGCCTTGGGCAGGTCATGCAGGCCGCCTCCGCCTTCGCCCTCGTGCAGGGGGCGTTCGGCTGGCTGGTCGACAATTATCCCCGGCTCGCCGACTGGAACGCCTCGGCCCGCCGCATCGCCTCGCTGATGATGTCGCTCGACGGGCTGGAGCGCGCCGAGAAGAACGACCGGCTCGGCCGCATCCAGCGCGGCGAGACCGCGGATGGCGCCATGCTCAGCCTCAGGAATCTTTCCGTGACGCTCGACGACGGCACCTCGGTGGTGAAGGAAACCGAGGTGGAGATCGAGCCCGGCGAGCGCGTGCTGGTCTCGGGCGAATCCGGCACCGGCAAGTCGACGCTGGTGCGCGCCATCGCCGGGCTGTGGCCGTGGGGCAGCGGCAGCGTCGATTTCCACCCGGACAAGCGTCTCTTCATGCTGCCGCAGCGCCCCTATATCCCGTCCGGCACGCTGCGCCGCGCCACCGCCTATCCGGCCGCCGCCGACAACTGGAAGACGAAGGAGATCGACGCCGCCCTCGACAAGGTCGGCCTTGCCTATCTGAAGGACCGGCTGGAGGAGGAGGCGCCCTGGGACCAGACGCTGTCGGGCGGCGAGAAGCAGCGCCTGGCCTTCGCCCGGCTTCTGCTGCACGCGCCGGACATCGTCGTGCTCGACGAGGCGACCTCGGCGCTGGACGAGAAGAGCCAGGACAAGATGATGCAGACGGTGATCCAGCAACTGCCCAGGGTCACCATCATCAGCGTCGCCCACCGCGCCGAGCTGGAAGCCTTCCACACGCGAAAGATCACGCTGGAGCGGCGCGAGGGCGGCGCGCGGCTGGTCAGCGATGTGGAGCTTGTGTCGCGCAAGAGGAAGCGGGGGCTGATCCAGCGCGCGCTGTGGGGCAGCGGCGTGAATGGCGGCAAAGGGTAGGGGACGCTTCGAAGCTGTGCGCAGTCGCGCCAGTCGACCCCCACTCCGTCGAGTTTCGCTCGACACCTCTCCCCGATCGACGGGGGAGAGGAAGGGCGCGGCCCGTCGTCCTGGCTCTTTCCTCTCCCTCCGGAGCGGGGGCAGCGTCAGCGTATGTGATTACGCGCCAACCGCCCCGATGCTGAACAGTCTGTAGAGCGGCCAGCCGTTTCCAGGAAACAAAGAACCGCCTAGAGTTCCACTCGGCACGACCGCCGGGGAGGGGAGCATCGCGATGAAAGACGTCAGGCAACTCGCGGAGATCGCCAGCTATCACGCCCACATCTATTACGGCGATGCGGAGGAGCGCCGGCAGGCCGAATGGCTGCGCGAGCGCATCGGCGAGCGTTTCCGCGTGCGCCTCGGCAACTGGCGCGACGAGCCGGTCGGTCCGCACGAGCAGGCCATGTACCAGGTCTCCTTCGCCACCGAAATCTTCGCCACGCTGGTTCCCTGGCTGATGCTGAACCACGGGGGCCTGAGCATCCTCATCCACCCCAACACCACCAACCCCAAGCGCGACCACCTGATCGACCCGATCTGGATCGGTCGCGCGCTCGGCGTGCATGGCGAGGTGCTCGGCGAAGAGGACGAGGCGGAGGAAGCGCTGGAGGTGAACACGCAGCCGACGCTTAACGTGTAGGCCGCTTCCGGTGGCCGGCGCCTGTTGCCTGCTGGGAGCAGCGTCCCGACGCCGGCCCGGCGAACCTGCGGTCCGCCGCAATATTAAAGATAGCTAAAAGACATCCGTCGCGACATGGCGCGATCGCATAAGCAGGATCGCATAATGCATGTCGCGCAAAAGTGGCCTCGGTTTTGCGGCGACGACATGCATCAAATCAAAGGCCATGTCGCGCAAAAGTGGCCTCGGTTTTGCGGCGACGACATGCATCAAATCAACGACCATGTCGCGCAAAAGTGACCTCGGTTTTGCGCTAACGACAGGCGTGGCCGCCGCCGAATGCCGTTTGCGCCCTCACGCCGGCGCCACCTGCTCGACCTGATCCTCCAGCCTCACGCTCTTCGGCGGCGCCTGCTGAACCAGCCGCCGACGCCTCGGCGGTCGTCCCGTCGAGGCATGCCGGCCTTGCCGGCATTCCCACGATTGTCAGGCGGTTGTCAGGTTGGATTCGCTATGGCGTGCCAATGACGCGCGCAAGCCGTCATGGCCTGTCGGCCGAAACACCAGTCGCACTTCAACTTCCCCAACCGAATGGAGCTCTCATGTACCGCACTCTCGTTCTTGCCGCCCTCGCGGGCGTGATCGCCGGACCGGCCCTGGCTGCCGGCACCTGCAGCACGGCCGCGAAATCGAAGTTCCAGCCCAAGGCGACGCTCGAGGCGCAGTTGAAAGGCGAGGGCCTGACCGTCCGCCAGATCAAGACCGAGAAGGGCTGCTACGAGGTCTATGCGGTCGGCAAGGACGGCAAGAAGGTCAACGCCGCCTACAATGCCGAGACCCTGGAGAAGCTCGACAATGCCGAAGCCGGCGAAAACTGATCGAGCCTTGCCGGCACAAGCCCGCGCGCGCCCGTCTCACGACGTGGTGCGCGTCTGGGACCGGGTCGTGCGCGGCTTCCACTGGGCGCTGGCGCTGAGCTTCGCCGTCGCCTGGTTCACCCCTCAAAGCTTCGAGGATATCCACCACTGGGCCGGTTACGCCGCCGCCTCGCTTGTCGCCATGCGGCTGGTGTGGGGCATCGTCGGCACGCCCTATGCGCGCTTTTCGCAATTCGTGCGCGATCCCGCCACAGTGCTGCGCTATCTCGCCGCCATCATCAAAGGCAGCGAAGCCCGCTATATCGGCCACAACCCGGCGGGCGGCGCGATGGTGGTCGTGCTGATGGCCATGATGGTGTCGGTGGCGGTGACCGGGTGGATGCAGACGACGGACACCTATTTCGGCGTTTCCTGGGTGGAGGATGCGCACAGCCTGGCCGCGCACGGCCTGCTGGTGCTCGTGTTCCTCCACATAGGCGGCGTGGCGCTGGCAAGCCTTCGCCATCGCGAGAACCTGGTTCGGGCGATGATCACGGGGCGCAAGCGCAGGCCCGAGCCCGCCGACATCGCCTGAGCCCGCCCCGGGGCCGGGGCAACCGCGGGCGCCTGCCTGGGAGCCCGCGGCAACATTATATGAGCTTGCGCGATTATCCGGGGCGCTCCCGGCCTTGGGGTACGCGCGAGCCTTGCAAGACGGAGAAGCCCGATGCGGCGCTACACACAGATCACCATCGCCATCCACTGGCTTACCGCCGTGCTGGTCGTCATTGCCTGGTTCACCGCGGTGGGCGGGCGCCATGCGCGCACCGACCCTTCCTATGTGCATTTCACCGTCGGCCTTGCGGTGCTGCTGCTGGTCGTGCCGCGCCTTCTGGCGCGCTGGCTGGGCGCGGCGCCTCGCGTCGAGGACCCGCAGAGCCGCTGGATGGACCTTGCCGCGCGCGCCGGCCACACGCTGCTCTATCTGTTCCTCATCGCGCTGCCGCTCAGCGGCTGGTATGCCGCCTCGCGCCTCGGCGTCCCGGTCTCCTTCCTGGGGCTGGACCTGCCGGCGCTCGCCGCGCCCGTGCAGGGCGCGCCGGGCCTGATCGCCGACCTGCACGAGACCGGCGGCACGCTGATCCTGTGGCTGGCCGGCGCCCATGCGCTGATCGCGATATGGCACCAGTTCGTCATGAAGGACGGAACGCTGGAGCGCATGAACCCGCTGGTATCGAACGAGCCCGCCGGCGGCCGCGAATAGAGCAATTCCAGGAAAGGCGGTTTTCCGTCCGGAATTGCGTCAGACAAAGAGATAGAGCGGTTCGCCGTTTCCGTAAAACGGTGAAACGCTCTGGAAGGCGGCCAAGGACGCGCGAGGCCGCTTTCTGAGTGGCCGGCGCCTGTTGCCTGAGGGAGGCAGCGCCCCGACGCCGGCCCGGCGAACCCGGGTCCGCCGCATATTCAAGATAGCTAAAAAACGCCCGCCGCGGCATGGCGCGATCGCATAAGGCATGGCGCAGCGCCGTCGTCCCACAACTTCCGCCCGGTTCTCCCGCGCCGGCATCCGCGCCGCCGCGAAAACCGATGCGTGAAACCCCTTTCATGCGCTATGATGCGCTCCGTTGCATTGGGGCGCGGGCGTGCCGGGCGAGACGGTATCGGCCCACCAATGCCTTTCCACCGTCGGAGGGACATCGTGAACCTCTTGATCGTCTATGGAACGACTGAAGGGCAGACCAGGAAAGTCGCCGAACGGATGGCGACCGACATTCGCGGGCGCGGGCATCAGGTCGAGCTGCTGGACAGCGCGAAGTTCACGCCCGATTTGAAGCTCGGGCATTTCGACGCCTTCGTTGTTGCTGCGTCGGTCCACCAAGAGCACCACCAGGAAGCCGTCACCACCTTCGTGTTCGCGCATCACGACCTGTTGAGCGGCAAGCCTTCGGCGCTGGTATCGGTCAGCCTGTCGGCGGCGCTGGAAGGCCACGAGGCCGCTGCCCAGAAATATGTCGACCGCTTCGTCTCCGTGACCGGGTGGCAGCCCAGCATGATACTTCTCTTGGGCGGCGCCTTGCGCTTCACCAAATATGATTACTTCCAGGAGCAGTTCGTCAAATTCGTCGTCATGAAGGGCGAGGATCCAGGTCCCGCGCAGGATCACGAATTCACCGACTGGAACGCGCTCGCCGGCTTCACCGACCGGTTCCTCGCAATGGTAGGCTAGGCTGCGACTGAGCCGGCCTGTCCAGCACCGGCGCCCGGCGGGCGCTTGCGGCGCCTGTTCAGAATACAGAGCGAGCGGCGGAAGGTTGTCCGTGTATGCCAATCGCATTGGAACACGAAGCCGCGCCGCAATGAACTCAGCGATTGCCCTTTGGTCGGACACGACAAGAGCTAAGAGGAATCTCGAATTGGTTCTTTGAGATTCATGATAGCCATTTCGATGTGCCCACCACGTCCATAATCGTTGATTTGGCACATGTATTGCGTGTGCATGTCAAAGAGCTCAATCAGATGGATTGAGAGCAAGTTTCCAATTTTGTACCGCCACATGCCGACTTCAGATCGATTTGGCTTTGCCGCTTTGTCCGACAGCAGGGAACCCAAGCTGCCACGGTGCAGGATGTTGCCGCAGAGCGCATAAAGCTTCGGAAGTTCCTTCTTTGTCAGATATTCGGACGACGGCATCTCATCGAAATTGATTTCACCGCCTACCTCTCGTTTTGTGAAAGGACGGGGATAGAAATGCGCGTGAAGTCTGCCCATGGCTGCGATGATGTGGTCCGCCGACCAAGCGCTTTGGAGCTTGCTCGAACGCGCACCCGGCACCTCACCGTGCGCGACAAGGCAACCCAACGCAATCAGCTCACACAGCATACGCAATTGAAGGTAGCAGAATTCGCCAGCGGCCAACGGCGGCAGCGGCGTCTTGTCGTCCAACACAATATCGATGCACAGCAGTCTGCCCTTTGCCTCGACCATCAGGGCTCGATACTGTTCTAGCGTCTGCTTCTGACTAGGTGTGACCACTTAACCACCTTGCTTGTGTTAGTCCTCGCCACATGAACGCGTTGCTACCGTTCGACGGCGGATATCAGTCAATTGTGAGCTAAAACAGCGATGATTTCGCCTCCCTTCGCAAGATCCGATGAATGGCATTTTCGTTCGAACTTCGATGACAAAAGGCGGGCCAGCCTCGAAGCCTCGCCGACGTTCGCCGAAATTGTGGACGCTATTTTATCCGACGTTTTGCCTGGCAAACCGATCAAAGTGGCTGCAAATGATGATCGGCTACCGAATTGCTGGCGTGTCAAATTTCCATTCGAGGTGAGTCCTCTCACCTTTGATCGGTTCTTCAATGGTCCTAGCGGCATCCGCGCGCAATTTCTTACTGACTCTAACTTAGGCCGTTGGGCGAACGCGCATTTAGTGACAATGCTCGCTCCCACGGTCATACGTGAATTGGAGAGGGACCCTTTGCAGCAATTCGGCGGTCTGGCCCCGTCGTCGGCGACCGATTCAATTGCCGGTCTCTCCGCCAAGGTGTGGATCAACGAATTGTTAGTCGGTTGGAATAGTAGGGACTTGGCGATAACCCGATGGGAAATGGCAGCAGATGAACCCGGCGCAGACAGTAGGGGGCTCTGCGCGCCCACTGGATCGCAATTGGTGCTCTTAGGGGCATGGATAAACTCGGATGGCGTTGAGATGACCTTGCCTGAAAAGATAAGACGCCATGAAGAGGTCAGCCGTCGCGGCTATTCCTAGCGGCTACGCCTTGCCGATCCGTGTCAAAGCGGTCGGGTTCCGACCTTCGGGGTTCCGAAGCGCTGTTGGTTACTCGATTGGTTAGGTGATCGCGCACCGAAATCGCCAAAGCCTTGCTTTCTGGACTTTTCAGGAAACAATTCGGCGGAGCGGTTCTCCGCCACGGGTCGCAGTGGCCCCCACTACAGTCGTGAATGGATAAGATTGTCATTCATGATATGCTCGACAGAAAAGGCATATCCAATTCCCACGTTAGCTTGCCGCTCGATCTCGGAAATTGTATGTAGCATCTGATTTTGACTGGCAACAAAAGCGGCGTTTGGGTCTATTCCCATCAGTGTTATTGACCCAGATTTTCTTGTTTCTTCTACTATTGCCAAATTTTTGTTTATCGCCTCTCTAAGTTCCCCAAAGATCCTCGTAAGGCCAGTTGCTTTTCGCGTAATAATTCCGATTACCTCGCCGCTCTCGATGTCAAAGAGCGGACCGCCTGAGTTACTTACGTTTACGCTTGCATCTAACTGCAGGACGCGTACTGGGCCCGACCGATAGAGTGATGAAATTATCCCCGAGTGACAGGATAGGTTCTGATGCTCTAAAGGGTATCCGAGAAAGGCTACTATCTGCCCAACGCGATAATTTTCTGGGCTACGCATTGTGAAAGAGTAAGTCCCAGGTTTTTCTGTAACTTCTGGTAAATCAATAATAGAGAAATCATAGTTATTTTCGTCTGACGCACTTTTTTGCTGAAACCGAAATTTCTGCCCTTTTATTTTGAAGCCATCATTTTGACCGTCACCCTCTCGTCTGATCCACACAGTGCAGCCCGCCGGTACCCGAGCGACATGGGCGTTCGTTATGAGGTAGCCGTAGCTAGAGAACGCTGTTCCACTGGCAATTCGATTGCCCTGGTCATCAAGGCAGACGATATGGAAGACCCCGGACCTGATGCGATCGACTGTGTCAGCAAGCGCCATAGCGAACTCGATTAGTTGTTCTTCAAAGCCCACCGCCGCCTGCCGAGATCGGCCTAGCGGACCGCAATTCCTTGATGCACATTGAACGTTATGTGCAACCTTTACAACATCACCACCAGCCAAGACGCCATCCGCGAATGGACCCGCGCTTTGCGGGACATCATGGGCAACCTTGAACCATCTCTTGATGTCTACCCCAACATGCCCGGACCGGTGGTCCGAAACGCCGCTAACGGTCAACGCGAGCTGGCGAAACTGCTTTGGGGAATGCCAACGCCAATAGAGCGAGTGAAGGGCAAAGCCGACTATGGCACGACCAACATCCGCAACCCGCAGTACGCCCATTGGCAGCAATACGTTGGCGTGGAAAATCGTTGCGTCGTGCCGGTGACAAGCTTTGCGGAGCCCAGCCCAACGCCCAACGACAAAGACCCCGTGACGGGCATTCAGCGCAACTATTGGTTCGCCCGCAGCGAAGACCGGCCGCTGTTCTTTTTCGCCGGCATGTGGACGCCCTGGCATGGCGTTCGCCGGGTCAAGGACGGTCCCGGCGATTACGAGCTTTATGGCTTCATGACGGCCAAGCCGAACGCTCTGATTGCGCCCATCCACGAAAAGGCAATGCCGGCGATTCTGACCACACGCGAGGAAGTCGAGACGTGGCTAACAGCGCCGTGGTCCGAAGCGCGACACATGCAGCGGACCGCGCCCGACGATGCTTTGGTGATTGTCGAGAAGCCGGCCACACAGATCAAATTTCCGCAGCAATCGCCCGCCCAAGGATCGTTGTTCTAGGGGTGGAATTCCGCAAGCGTGGCTGAAAATTCCAAGAGCGTGGATCATTTTCCCGTTCCGGGAAGAAAAATGGGTAGTATATGGAAGGTCCCCTCGATTCTTAGGAGACCTAAATGACCCCTCTTCAAATCGCATACGCAATGCTGGCCGTCTCGTATCTTGCGGCAGTTGTCGCATTATATGTTAGTCATTAGGGAGAGGGTTAGCCATCGCGCCAGACAGGGCGTTTCCGAAGTTCTATCTTGATCAGACGGCGCACGGTGATCCGCGCGCGTTCGGCCGCGATAGGCACGATGACATCGCATTCAATGTTGTCGTTTCGACCGCAGCGCTCACATTTCATCGCGCGGCTGAGACGACCCACATCGACATCGCCAAAGAGCTTTATCAGGTCACCGGGATCGTAATAGCGACGGCCATGGCGATCATGGCAATACCCGCAATCAACCCATACCAACTGCCCGTGCTGGACGGCGGAACTGAGGAACCAGATCGTTGTTCGGCGCTTGGGCGGTTGCTCGGGCATGAGATACGAATAGGAACCCATTCCTGGCCAAGTCAATTCGACCTTGACAATTTTGTTCCGTTTTTGTTCACTTGGGAAAAGTGGAGCATTTCCGATGATCCCGAGCGATCTGAATTCCCCCGATTACCTCGACGTGAAAGCGACGGTGGAGCGCGAGCGGCCTGTAATTCATCGCAAAGTCGAGAAGATCATCAAGCTGTTAAGCACGCTGTCCGATGTCAGCCAAAAGCAGGCAATTTGCGAACTTACCGCAGTTTGGGTGTCGGCCATCTATCCCGACGATCCAAAGATGGCGCTATCGCTGTCGGACGCGATGCGCGAACAAACTGACATCTACATCACCACAGCCGCGCAACACCGACGACAACACTGACGGCGACGAAAATGGACGGCATTGTCAGGCTCGACAATCGGCAAGAAGCGGTATTGCAAGCCACCGCTGACAAATTCATTGCGCTTCACAAAGGCGATGCCGTGAAGGCGCTCAAGGAAATGATCGTGCTCAATGGACACCTTCAACAGCGGCTCGATGCGCTGTTAGGGTCGTGGCAGAAATGACAAGGCCTAAAGACCTTCTGCCACTGTGGTTTGTAGGTGCATCTGACGTGCAACGAGCAGACGCGCATAAACTGATGAGCATCATGTCGATTGCGAAACGTCAGGTTGAAATTGCACAAACCAGCATTGCTTTAGCTGATGCAGGGTTTTCGGAAATCGAGCGTTATCTTTCAGCGGTTGCCGACGCTGCCCGGGCGGGAAGAAGGCCTGAAGCAATCGCAAAGGAACGGTTTGAACAGGCAAAAGATTGGACCTACATAGGCGCTCACTCTACGATTAGGAGCCTTTATTTCTTTAAGGAGGCGCTTGAGGAAATAGCTAGAGCGTCGGACGTTCATGTGAGTCCATAGCCTGCGGCAATGAAGAAGTTTCTGCATTCTGTTGGAGAGAAGAGATTGCAGATATCGCCGATGGCCTGCCACAGGGCATCGATGGTTCTGATGGCCTTTGCGCGCAGATGCGCCTTGAGCTTGGCGAAGGCCATTTCGATCGGGTTGAGATCGGGGCTGTAGGGCGGCAGGAAGAGCAGCCATGCGCCTCTGGCCCGGATGGCTGCCTCGGCGGCCGGGCTCTTGTGGGCAGCGAGATTGTCGAGGATGACGACATCGCCCTTTGCCAGTGTCGGAGCGAGCTGCGTTTCGACATAGGTCTCGAAGATGCGCCGGTTCATCGGCGTGTCGACGACGAAAGGAGCGGTGAGCCCATGGCAGCGCAGCCCGGCGATGAAGGTCTGTGTCTTCCAATGTCCGAAAGGTGCCTTTGAGCGCAACCGCCGACCCTTCAGGCAGCGACCGCGCAGGCGCGTCATCTTCGTGGTGGTTCCGGTCTCGTCGATGAACACCAACCGATGTGGCTCAAGCCGCATCCGCGGCTGACGTTTGGCCTGCCACTCCTGACGCGCCTTGCTGATGTCGGGTCGATCTTGCTCGCTGGCCAGCAGCGTTTTTTTTGAAGCGGTAGCCGTTCCTGATGAGCCAACGTGAGATCGAGGCGGGAGCGACCTGAACGCCTGCAGCTGTAACCAGCTGGGCGGCAAGCTCCGGCATGGTGATGTCGTCCTTCTCGGCCACACAACCAAGCAGGAACGCACGATGCGGCTCGAGCTTGGAATGGCGGCGGCCACCGCTGGCTTTGGGCGCCAGGCTCTCGGTCTTTCGATAGTTCCTCATCAGGATCACGACGAAGGAAACCGACACCCCAAAATGGGCCGCCGCCGCTCGCCGCGAATGGCCGGCCTCGACAAACCGCACAACGCGTTCACGCAAATCGAGCGAATAGGGCTTGGGCATAGCAAATCACCTCCATAAGGAAGTGAATCACAAACCCAACATCAGAGGAATCCTTCGCGATTCAACCTGAGCGTCCGACGCTCTAATTTTTTGGCCGGGTCGCAGCTGGCGCCTCACCTCATTGACAGTTCCACCCCCCAAAAGGCCATCGTCCAATTCGACGCCGCCTTTCCGACTATCAAAACAACTCGGAATGCATCAGCCCATGCGGCGGAAAACGCCATGAAGCCTGAAAGGCATTGGGTCACATCCGGAGCCGATGGGCCGCTTGTCAAAGCGGCCGCCGGCTCGACGTTCGTAATTATGGACTCGTTCGAAAACAAAACCTTTGTCACCACACGTCGGGGAGAAATCCTCCGGCTGGATATAACGGATCCGACGTATCAAGCGATTTTGGCGATCCATGAAATGCTGATCGAAGGCCTACAGCCGTTACAGCCTATTTTTCGTCCCTGAAATC
>NZ_RZTO01000659.1:0-3534 GCF_003997225.1 Mesorhizobium sp. M2C.T.Ca.TU.002.02.1.1 | reverse complement strand
GGATCTTCCCCGTCGAGGTCTTCGGGATCTCCGCGAACACCACAGCCTTCGGCACCTTGAAGCGCGCCAGCAGACCGCGGCAGTGCTCGATGATCTCCGCCTCGGTCGCGGTCTTGCCGGGCTTCAGCTCGACATAGGCGACCGGCACCTCGCCCCATTTGTCGTCCGCGCGGGCAACCACACCGCAGGACGCGACCGAGGGATGCTTGTAGAGCGCGTCCTCGACCTCGATGGAGGAGATGTTCTCGCCGCCGGAAATGATGATGTCCTTCGAGCGGTCCTTAAGCTGGATGTAGCCGTCCGGGTGCATGACGCCGAGATCGCCGGAATGGAACCAGCCGCCGGCGAAGGCTTCGTCGGTCGCCTTCCTGTTCTTGAGGTACCCCTTCATGACGATGTTGCCGCGGAACATGACCTCGCCGATGGTCTCGCCATCGGCCGGCGTCTCCACCATGGTCTCCGGGTTCATCACCGTGAGCCCCTCGAGCGCGGCATAGCGCACGCCCTGGCGCGCCTTCTTCGCCGTCCTCGGGCCTTTCTCCAACGCATCCCACTCATCGTGCCATTCGTTGACGACCGCCGGACCGTAGGTCTCGGTCAGACCGTAGAGATGGGTGACGGCGAAGCCGGCATCGGCCATGCCCGAGAGCACGGCCTCGGGCGGGGGTGCCGCGGCGGTATTGAAGGTGACGGTCTGCGGGAACGCCCGCTTGTCCTCGTCCTTGGCGTTGATCAGCACCGACATGACGATCGGCGCGCCACACAGATGCGTGACGCCGTGGTCGGCGATCGCATCATATATCGGCTTCGCCCGCACCCAGCGCAGGCAGACATGGGTGCCGGCCTGCACGGCCAAGGTCCAGGGAAAGCACCAGCCATTGCAATGGAACATCGGCAGCGTCCACAGATAGACCGCGTGCTTGGCCATGCCGGCATGGATGGTGTTGGTATAGGCCATCAGCGCGGCGCCGCGATGATGGTAGACGACGCCCTTCGGATTGCCCGTCGTGCCCGAGGTGTAGTTGAGCGAAATGGCGTCCCATTCGTCATCCGGCATCGACCATGCGTAAGTCTCGTCGCCTGCGGTGACGAAGTCCTCATAATCGAGCACGCCGATCCGGTCACCCTTCGGATAGGGAGCGTCGGCGGCATAATCGGGGTCGTCATAGTCGATGACCAATGGCTTGGCCTTGGCCAGTGCCAGAGCCTCCCTGACGACCCCCGAGAACTCGCGGTCGACGATCAGCACCTTCGAGTCGGCATGGTCGAGCTGGAAAGCGATGACGGCGGCGTCGAGACGGGTATTCAGCGAATGCAGCACCGCCTTCACCATCGGCACGCCAAAATGCGCTTCCAGCATCGGCGGCGTGTTGGAGAGCATCACCGTCACCGTGTCGCCCTTGCCGATGCCATGCTTGGCGAGCGCCGAGGCAAGCTTCAGCGAGCGGCGCCAGAAATCGCGATAGGTGATGCGCTGGCTGCCATGAATGATGGCTATGTGGTCGGGATAGGTCTTGGCCGCGCGCTGAAGATAAGTGAGCGGCGTCAGCGGCTGGTGGTTGGCTGCGTTCCTGTCGAGATCCTGTTCGTAGGGATTGGCCATCCCGTTCTCCCCAAAGTTCTTTTCGAACCTTCTAACCTCAGGTCCGCTGTCACGCTATCCCTCCGAATGGCTGAAAATGCTATGATCTGACCGCTTGACAGAACGGCGATCCACGTTGAGCCGTGCTGACAGGCAAGCGCCTCCGCTCACCCAAATTTGACTTTTGTCGAGAGCCGTGACTAATGTCAGCCCGGGAGGCGGCATGGCGATCAGACCGGCAGAACAGCTCATCCACAAGGCCGCCTGGCTTTACTATGCGCATGGCCTTCGCCAGGACGAAGTGGCGAGCCAGCTCAACATTTCACGCGCCTCGGTCGCCATGTATCTGCGCAAGGCGCGCGAGACCGGCATCGTCAACATCTCGACTTCGACGCAGCTCTTCACCGACGACGTCATGGCGCGCAAGGTTGAAGACGCCTTCGGGCTCGACGCCGTTTGGATCGCGCCGGAAAACGCCTATCTGGCCGATCCCTCGACCGATATCGCGGTGCTGGCGGCAAGCGTCTTCCTCGAGCTGGTGAAGAAGGGCGACCGCATCGGCGTCGCCTGGGGCCGCACCGTCTACACCATCGCCGACATCATGTCCTTTGCCGACCTGCAGGACGTCACCGTGGTGCAGCTTTGCGGCAATCTCGGCGCGCCCTATTCCTATCGGCCCGACCAGTGCACGATGGAGATCGCGCGGCGGCTCAACGCCAAGGGCCTGAACTTCTATGCGCCGCTGGTGCTGTCGACGGAAGAGCTGGCGAAGAGCCTGCGCGCCGAGCCGGTGATCCGCGACCAGCTCGCCGGTATCGCCGACTGCGATCTGGCGCTCTATTCCGTCGGCGCTGTCGATGCCGACAGCCATCTGGTGAAATGCGGCGCGCTGACGCCGGCCGAGATGGAAGCGCTGCGCAACCAGGGTGCGGCCGGCGTGATCGCCGGGCAGATCATCGACGCCAGGGGCGAGGTGCTCGACTGCAGCTACAACCGGCGCGTCATCTCCGCCGCGCTTGCCTCGCTGCGGGCCATCGAGAAGCGGCTGATGGTGGTGCAGGAAGATACGAAATTCCAGCCGCTGCTCGCGGCCATCGCCGGCGGACTCTGCACGCATCTGGTGATCGGCGCGGATATGGCCGAGCGCCTGCTCCAGTATGCCGAGGCGGCAGCCAAGAAGGCCTCTTAGAAAAACCACCCTCGCCGCTTCTGTCATACAGGCGTCGCGGCTTTCTGTTCATGAGCAAAAAGACGAGTATCGGACGGAACGACATGAAGAATCTTTGGAACGACGCCGACGCGGAGAAGATGGTTGCCGACTACGCCAGGAAGGGCGTCAGCGGCGACCTTGCGCTGCGCGTCTATACGACCCGCCTGCTCGGCGGCGAGCCGCGGCTGGTGCTGCATGGCGGCGGCAACACGTCCTGCAAGACCAAGGCCACTGATCTCCTCGGCGACGAGTGGGATGTGCTGTGCGTCAAGGGCAGCGGCTGGGACATGGCTGTCATCGAGCCGCAAGGCCTGCCGGCGGTGAAGATGGGCGCGCTGCTCAAGGCGCGCACGCTTACCAAGCTCTCCGACGAGGACATGGTGGCGCTGCAGCGCTCCAACCTCATAGATCCCACCTCGCCCAACCCGTCGGTCGAAACGCTGCTGCATGCCTTCCTGCCGCACAAATTCGTCGATCACACGCATTCGACGGCGATCCTCGCCATCGTCGACCAGGAGGACAGCAAGCCGCTGATCAAGGCCGTGTTCGGCGACAAGATGGGTTACGTGCCTTACATCAAGCCGGGCTTCGACCTCGCCAAGGTCGCGGCGGAAGTCTTCGACGCCGACCCCAGCGTCGAAGGCCTTATCCTCGACAAGCATGGCATCTTCACCTTCGGCGACGACGCCAGGCAGGCCTATGACCGCATGATCCACTATGTGACCATGGCCGAGGACTATGT
>NZ_RZTO01000658.1:0-3537 GCF_003997225.1 Mesorhizobium sp. M2C.T.Ca.TU.002.02.1.1 | reverse complement strand
GTGTTGAGCAGCGCGTTGAGCAGCGGCCAGTCGGAGATGGCGTCGGAGCCGTCCTTCATCGCTTCGGTCTCGCGGTTCGGCGAGGCGACCGAGCCGGAATCAAGATGGTCGCGGCCGATGACGACGGGCGCCTTGAGCTCGCCCCTGGCGACCATCTCGTTGAAGGCGAGGCCGAGCCGGTGGCGGTCGCCGAGGCCGACCCAGCAGATGCGCGCCGGCAGGCCTTGGAAGGAGATGCGCTTGCGCGCCATGTCGAGCCAGTTGTGCAGATGCGTGTTGCCGGGGGTGAGCTCGCGCACCTTGGCGTCGGTCTTGTAGATATCCTCCGGATCGCCCGAGAGCGCGGCCCAGCGGAACGGACCGATGCCGCGGCAAAACAGCGGCCGGATATAGGCCGGCACGAAGCCCGGGAAAGCGAAGGCGTTCTCAAAACCTTCGTCCTTGGCGACCTGGCGGATATTGTTGCCGTAGTCGAGCGTCGGCACGCCGGCGTTCCAGAACGCTACCATCGCCTCGACATGCTCGCGCATCGACGCGCGGGCGGCTTTCTCGACGGCTTTCGGATCGGACGTGCGCTTCTCGCGCCATTCGGCCATCGTCCAGCCCTTCGGCAGATAGCCGTTGATCGGGTCGTGCGCCGAGGTCTGGTCGGTGAGGATATCGGGACGGATGCCGCGCTTGAACATCTCCGGCACGATCTCGGCGGCGTTGCCGAGCAGGCCGACCGACTTTGCTTCGCCGGCCTTGGTCCAGCGATCGATCATTTCCATCGCTTCGTCGAGCGTCTCGGCCTTCTCGTCGAGATAGCGCGTGCGCAGGCGGAAATCGATCGAGTCCGGATTGCATTCGATGGCGAGGCAGGAGGCGCCGGCCATGACCGCGGCCAAAGGCTGGGCGCCGCCCATGCCGCCGAGGCCGCCGGTCAGAATCCACTTGCCCTTGAGGTCGCCTTTGTAGTGCTGGCGGCCGGCCTCGACGAAAGTCTCGTAGGTGCCCTGGACGATGCCTTGCGTGCCGATATAGATCCAGGAGCCGGCCGTCATCTGGCCGTACATCATCAGGCCCTTCCTATCGAGCTCGTTGAACTTCTCCCAGGTCGCCCAGTGCGGCACGATGTTGGAGTTGGCGATGAGCACGCGCGGGGCGTTGGAATGGGTCTTGAAGACGCCGACCGGCTTGCCGGACTGCACCAGCAGCGTCTCGTCCTCGCCAAGCGTCTTCAGCGAGGCGACGATGCGGTCGAAATCGTTCCAGGTGCGCGCCGCCCTGCCGATGCCACCATAAACAACGAGCTCATTCGGGTTCTCGGCGACCTCCGGGTCGAGATTGTTCATCAGCATGCGCAGCGGCGCTTCGGTCGTCCAGTAGCGGGCGTTGAGCTTGTCGCCGCGCGGGGCGCGCACTTCGCGTATGTTGTGACGAGGATCGGTCATCATTGTCCCTTTCAAGCGAGGCGGGCGGCGCTGGTCAGCGCCCGGCCCAGTCAATGGCGGTTTCAAGGATCGTTTTCAGCGTGGCGCGGATCGGCGCCGCGTAGCTGGGGTCGTAGGGCTCGGGCCAGTTTTCCGGCGAGCCCTTCTCATTCGGCTCGCGCATGTAGCCACGGTTGGAGAGTTCCATCTGCAGCGCATGGACGCCGTTCCCGGGCCGGCCGAAATGGCGCGTGATCCAGCCGCCCTTGAAGCGGCCGTTGACCACCCAGCTCTCGCCAGTCGCGGCCAGGATCTCCGTCACCCTTTCCTGCAGCGACGGATCGGTGCTCTTGCCGTCATTGGTGCCGAGATTGAAGACCGGCAGCGTGCCTTCGAACAGCCGCGGCAACACCGAGCGGATCGAATGGCAGTCATAGAGGACGATGTTTTCGTGCATGCCGCGCAGCCGGTCGATCTCGGCCTGCAAGGCGTCGTGGTAGGGCGCGAAATAGGTCTCGCGGCGCTCATCGATCTCTGATGGCGTCGGTTCGTCACCCATATTGTAGAGCGGATCGCCGTCGAAAGTGTCCGTCGGGCAAAGCGTCGTCGTGGCCTGGCCGGGGTAGAGCGAGACGCCGGACGGATCGCGGTTCACGTCGATGACGGTGCGAGAGATGGCGGTGTGCACGACGGTCGCGCCGAGGTCGGCGGCAAAATCATAGAGCTTGTCGATCCACCAGTCGCAGTCGCGACGGCCGAGCCAGGTCGAGACCAGCCGGCTGTCGAGACCCGCAAGGTCGATGCCGGTGTGCGGGATCGAGACCAGCAGCGGGGCCGTGCCCTGGGTTACCGTCAACCATGAAGGGGTCATGCGAGACCTCCGCAAGTTGGAGCTCTACGGCGCCCCCCTCTGCCCTGCCGGGCATCTCCCCCACGAGGGGGGAGATTGGCTGTTTCGGCGCCTCGCTCCATCCTCCGGCGTCGGTGATTGGCGAAAGCCGACGCGACGGGTGATCTCCCCCCTTGTGGGGGAGATGGCCGGTAGGCCAGAGGGGGGCGCGAAGGATCGCGACCTATCAGAGCGTTCAATCTCACGATGCAATCCCCGGCAGCTTCACGGCACCCGCCGCCTTCACCGCGGCGCCGCTGCGCACCAGGGCAATCGCCTTTTCCATGTCGGGGTGGAAGTGACGGTCGTTGTCGAGGTGCGGTACCTCGGCCCGGACCAGCCTGCGCACCGCCTCCAGCGCCTCGCTGGACGCAAGCGGCTGATGGAAGTCGCAGCCTTGCGCCGCAGCCAGCAGCTCGATGCCGATGACGGCAGTCGCGTTCTCGATCATGCCGAGCAGCCGGCGCGCGCCGTGAGCGGCCATGGAGACATGGTCTTCCTGGTTGGCCGAGGTCGGGATGGAATCGACGCTCGCCGGATAGGCCTTCTGCTTGTTTTCCGAAACCAGCGCCGCCGCCGTCACCTGCGGGATCATGAAGCCGGAATTCAGACCGGGCTTCGGCGTGAGGAAGGCCGGCATGCCGGAGAGCGCAGGATCGACCAGCATGGCGATGCGACGCTCCGACAGCGAGCCGATCTCGCAAACGGCAAGCGCGATCATGTCGGCGGCGAAGGCCACCGGCTCGGCGTGGAAATTGCCGCCGGAAAGCGCGGTGTCGTCCTCGGCGAAGATCAGCGGATTGTCGGTGACGCCGTTGGCTTCGGTTTCCAACGTGTCAGCTGCTTTACGGAGCACGTCGAGCGCGGCGCCCATCACCTGTGGCTGGCAGCGCAGGCAATATGGATCCTGCACGCGCTCGTCGCCGACGCGGTGCGATTCGCGGATAGCGCTGCCAGCCATCAGGTTGCGCAGCGCATCCGCCGTCTCGATCTGACCACGGTGTCTCCTCAACAGATGGATGCGCGGGTCGAAGGGGGCGTCCGAACCCTTGGCGGCGTCGGTCGACAGCGCGCCGGCCTGTTCGAGGCCGAGACGCTTTACCAGTCGGCGTTGGTCGCCGGCGCGCTGTCGACCGACGCCGCCAAGGGTTCGGACGCCCCCTTCGACCCGCGCATCCGCCGTCTCGATCTGACCACGGTGTCTCCTCAACAGATGGATGCGCGGGTCGAAGGGGG
>NZ_RZTO01000657.1:0-3541 GCF_003997225.1 Mesorhizobium sp. M2C.T.Ca.TU.002.02.1.1 | reverse complement strand
GGCATGCATCCGGCGGATCGCTTCGGCCAGCCGTGCATCGCTCAGGCCGCGCAGCAGTCCGGCCGGCGCGTCGGACGCCTGCGCCTGCCGCAGGGATTCGACCAGCAGGATCTCGATCAGCCGGGTCAGCACCAGGTCGCGCCCCGAATGCCGGCCCGCCGCCTCCTCGATCAGCAGCTTCACCAGGATCGACAGCCGCTCGACGCCGCGGACATGGACCTGAGCAGGCAGCAGTGAAACCAGCAGGCCGGAATCCTCCCCATCGAAGAGGAAATAGCCGCCAAGCATGCGCAGGTCCGGCGGGCCGTCCTGCCTGCCGTGCCGGACCTCCGCCGTCGCGGCCGCGGCAAGGTTGGGATCGATCAGCGTCGGAACGACCGGCTCGAAGCCCGTCATGGTGAAGCCAGGCGTGGTCGGCAGCAGCACGAAATCGCCCGCTTCCAGCGTCGCAGGCGGCTGGCCGTCCACAGCCAACCGGCAAGCACCCTCGATGACGACGGCGAAGCTTGGGTGGCCGAAATCCGCGTAGCGGACGCCCCAGCGCCCGGCGCCGCTGATGCCTTTGGTGAATACGGCGCGCGGCCTGAGCAGGCCTATGACTTCAGAGAGGGGATCGACCATATCCGGACTTTTGCAAACAAATCATGGACCGTCAATCATAGATAGTCCTGCATCTTGCCCGTAACCTTGTCGCCGTGAACTCCGAGCAACAAGGAACGATCCCATGAGAACGATTCTGATCACCGGCGCTTCGTCGGGCTACGGCCTGGAAACCGCGAGACATTTCCTCTCGAATGGCTGGAACGTCGTCGCGACCATGCGAAGCCCGCGAGAAGACCTGCTGCCGCGTTCGTCGTCGTTGCGCGTCCTGCCGCTCGACGTGACGGACGACAAAAGCATCGCAGCGGCGCTCGGGGCGGCCGGGCCGATCGACGCGCTGGTCAACAATGCCGGCGTCGGCGTCGCCGGCGCCTTCGAGGCAACGCCGATGGCGCATATCCGCAAGGTCTTCGAGACCAATACGTTCGGCGTCATGGCGATGACCCAGGCGGTGATCCCGCAGATGCGCGAGCGGCGCGCCGGCGTCATCGTCAACGTGACGTCGAGCGCCACGCTTGCGCCCTTCCCGCTGGCGGCGCCCTATACCGCGAGCAAGCAGGCCATCGAAGGTTTCACGGGCTCACTGGCGCTGGAACTCGCGCCCTTCAACGTCCAAGCCAAGCTGGTCGAACCCGGCTACGGGCCGACGACAAGGTTCGCCGCCAACACAGGCGTCAATGTCCAGGACCTCATCCCCGAGGCCTATGCCGACTTTGCCAGGGCAGTCTTCGGCGATCTCGCCAATCCGGCAATGACCGGGGCGCCGACCACGAAGGAAACCGACGTCGCCGAGGGCGTTTGGCGAGCCGTCAACGACACGACCGGCACCCTGCGCTTCCCCGCCGGGGCCGATGCGGTCGCCCTGGCGCGGGCCGCATAGGCAAGACCGAGACTTCGGCGCTGTCCATTCGCTGCAATTCGCCCGGCCAGCGCCTGCCTCGACAGGCGCGGCCTCGGACCTTGTGTTCAGCTCCTTCTTCGCCTCTCGGCAGGCGGCCGTCGGCAACCAAATGCTTGTTTTGCCGTTTATTTCAGCGGCTCCGGCACACAGAGTGGCGCCAGCCGGCTCCGTCGGGCGAGATGCCGCGCGGGGCGGAAAGGAGGCCGCAATGGCACGGCCGGCAGTGGAGATAGGCGACAGGGTGGCTGTCATCGCCACGGTGGTCGAACGCACCGGCGACCGCGTCGCGCTGAGGCTCGACGGAGACAGCCATAAGTATTCGATGGTCGAGCCGAATGCCAAGGTGGGCGATAAGCTCAGACTCGAGGGCGAGGTCGTCCATGTCGACGAGGATCTCGGACGCACGACCGTGCAGGTGCTGGGACGCGTGACCGTCGACACCGGATCGGTCGAAATGATCACCAAACGTTGCGACCTCGACCATATCGGCTCAAACGTACCTGGTCACCCTCGCCCGCGCACCCCACCGACCCCACATGGCTGAACAAGCGAGTCGCGGCTCTCTTCGCGCGCGCCTGCGCTGCGTCAAACCGTGAAGCTGCCTAGTGGCGCTTGAAATACTGCACCTCGCGTTCGTGCTTTTCCGCGGCTTCGCGCGACTTGAAGGTGCCTAGATTGCGGCGCTTGCCGGTCCTGGGATCGATCTTGCGTGAATAGAGCCGATATTCGCCGGATTTCAGCTTGCGGATCATGACGATCTCCTTGTGAATTAGGACTCCAACCCGGCTGAGGCCGTCGCGGTTCCAGGCAGGCCATCCCGACCGCTTGCGGCCCGGCAGCAAAAAAGCGCTGCTGTCGGTGAACCATTTCACGGACGCAAACGGCCCAATGTCGGAATCGACACCGAACGACACGATTTAGTCGGATTATTTGTATTCAAATGATTTTGGCGACGTTATGCGGATGTCGCTGACGTGCCGGATCTGAGGAGGGTGAGATGGTTACGGCGAAGCTTCACGGCGTTGAACTCGTCAGAGGCCAGAAGTGGACGGTGCGTGTCACCGCCTACGGTACGACGCTCATCTTCCCCTTCGAAGCCGAGCAGCATGCGCGCTCCTATGCCGACGGCCAGGCCTTCCGCCTCGGCGTCGAGGTCGTCGAACTGAAGGACTGCGCCTGAGAGGCCAAATCCGGTGTTCGTCCGTTGGCCCGCAGACCCGCACGGCGGTATACGATAGGCTCATGTCGGCTCTCGACTCGGCAAAGCAATGGGCGCGCGCCATCAAGCGCGATGCGGTGGCGCTGTGGATCGCAGCCCGTGATTCGCGCGTGCCCTGGTACGCAAAAGCCACCGCGGGCGCCGTCGCGGCCTATGCGCTGAGCCCGATCGATCTCATCCCGGATTTCATCCCGATCATCGGCTATCTGGACGACCTGCTGATCGTGCCTCTCGGCATCATGCTCGCGGTCAGGCTGGTGCCGCCCGACCTGATGCGGGAATTCCGCGAAGAAGCCGCGCGGCGCGAGAAGCCGGTCAGCAAAGCGGGTCTCGCCTTCATGATCGCGGTCTGGGTGCTGGCGGCGCTGGCGCTCATCTGGCTGTTCTGGCCCAAGCCGGCTTAAAGCATGTCTCCCGAAAGCGGGAACCGGTTTGGGGGCAAAGACATGCGTAAAATCAAAAGCCCAAAGCGCAAGGAGCGAATCTGACAGATCGCGATACGCTTTAAGTGCTTCAGCCGGCATGACCGCGCATGCGCCAGCAGCGCCTTACTTGACATACACATTAGCCATGCCTTGTATTTGTTGCAAATCAAGGCCATGCTAATGAAGCGCAAAACAACATGCGCAACGGGTGGGTCAAAAAAGGGGTCAAGCGTGATGGAGTTCGCAGTCTGCTACGATCACAGCAGTTTCGATCTGGCGCGGTCGATCTTCCTCGATGTCACGGCATTCTTCGCGCTGATGGCGCCATGGGCGATCGCGCGGCTGGTCGAGATGTCACGCGAGGATGGCGCGGCCCGGCTACAGGTGGCCTAAGGC
>NZ_RZTO01000656.1:0-3547 GCF_003997225.1 Mesorhizobium sp. M2C.T.Ca.TU.002.02.1.1 | reverse complement strand
TCCGCGTCCAGTGCGGCCATCTTGCGGCCGGCCGGGGAGTCGATACGGCCCATGCGGGTCGTTTCCGTCACCGAGCCGTCGGCGTTCATCGACGGCGGCTCGATCGGCACCCGCTCGCCGCGGGCGCGGCGCTTCGACCAGTCGGAAACGATGCTGGCTTCCTTGATGCCGGCAATGGTCGGCTTCGGCGGCGGCGCGCTGGAGCTTACGGCCGAATTGAAGGCCGCGTCGTAGCTCTTCTCGTAATTGGCGTAGGCGGTTTTCAGCGAATCCGGCTGCGTCGTCGCGGGGCAGGGGCCGGTCGGGTCGAAGGTCGTGCCTTCGGGCGCCACCTGGTTGAAGACATAGCGCTTCTCGCAGACGTCGACCTTCGGCGGCACCTTGGTGATCTCGAAATTGTCGTAGCCGACCTTCAGCATCTTCCAGAACTCGTAGTTCGGGTCGTTGCGGTAGCGCGCCATGTTGGCGGCGGTCATGCGGAACGGAAAGGCCTGGATCTGGAACTCGGTCTGGCCGCCCTGGAAGGCGTCGCGGCCGAAGGCATAGATCTGCTCGATCTGCGCGTCGGTCATCGAATAGCAGCCGGACGACGAGCAGGCGCCGTGCACCATCAGGTTCTGGCCGGTGCGGCCATTGGCGCGGTCATAGGCATTGGGGAAGCCGATGTTGAAGGACAGGTGGTAATTCGAGCGCGGATTCATCTGCGACGGGCGCACCGTGTAGAAGCCTTCCGGCGCCTGGCGGTCGCCCTCGGTGTATTTGGGGCCGAGCTTTCCCGACCATTTGCAGATGTCGTAGGTGGCGACGAGATCGTAACGGCCGTTGGTCTTGGCCTTCCAGATCTCGAGCTTGCCTTCTTCCTTGAAGATGCGCGCCATCACCGAGGAGGTGCGCACCATGCCCTTGGCCTTCATGTCGGCAAGGATCTTGTCCGGCAGCGGCTTGTTGGCCTCCGGCGCGAAATCCTTCATCGACGAATCATTGCAGCCAGCGACGCCGATGGCGGCGATCAGGACTCCGGTGCGGGCAAGCTTGGCAAACATCAATGCGGCTACGTCTCTTCTTTCGGGCCAACGGCTTTCGGCATGGCCGGGCCCGCAGGCTGAACACCAGTGGACCGTAAGCCCGTTAACCTTGAAAATTCCTTACCGCAAGCCTTGGCAAACCCCTCACGGCGATTTCCATTGAGCCGAATCCGGCGGCATTTTTGTGGCGAAATTGGTCGTTGCCGCCACAGTTTACCCGACAGAGGCCCGATCGATCAGAGACTGCGGCCCATCGCCAGGTATTTCTCGCGGCGTTGCTCGCGGAAATCGGTGTTGGCGCCGGCAAAATCCTTCATCGTCCGGGCGATGAGGTCGCCGGTGGAGGCGATCACCGTTTCCGGCGCGCGCTGGGCGCCGCCGATCGGTTCGGGAATGATGGCGTCGATGATCTTCATCTCGAGAAGATCCTGCGCGGTGATCTTCATGTTGGTCGCCGCATCCTTCGAGCGGGTCGTGTCGCGCCACAGGATCGAGGCGGCACCCTCGGGCGAGATGACCGAATAGATGGCGTGCTCCAGCATGTAGACGCGATTGGCGGTGGCGATCGCGATGGCGCCGCCGGAGCCGCCTTCGCCGATGACCACCGAGATCGACGGCACTTTCAGCGAAAGGCAGGCCGAGGTCGAACGCGCGATCGCCTCGGCCTGGCCGCGCTCCTCGGCGCCGACGCCGGGATAGGCGCCGGCGGTATCGACCAGCGTCAACAGCGGGATCTTGAAACGGTCGGCCAATTCCATCAGGCGCACCGCCTTGCGGTAGCCCTCGGGCCGCACCGAGCCGAAATTGTGCTTGATGCGGCTTGCCGTGTCGGAACCCTTCTCCTGGCCGATGACCGCCACGGGCTCGCCACGGAAACGCGCGAAGCCGCCGACGATCGCCTGGTCGTCGCCGAAATTGCGGTCGCCGGCCAAAGGCGTGAAGTCGGTGAACAGCGCCTTGATGTAGTCGACGCAGTGGGGGCGGTCGGGATGGCGCGCGACCTGCACCTTCTGCCAGGGCGTGAGCGCCTTGTAGAGGTCGCGCAACGCGTCACGCGAGCGCTTTTCCAACCTGCCGATCTCTTCGGCGACGTCGACCGCCTCGCCGTTCTCGGCAAGCTTCTTCAGCTCAAGGATCTTGAGCTCCAGATCCTGCACCGGCTTTTCGAAGTCGAGGTAGTTGTACATGCTTGAGCGGACCGATCCGTCGGAAGGCAAATGGCTGGCGGAACCGCTGAAATGCCGGCTCCGGGCGGTGGAACGTCGCCCTCACATAGCGATATGAGGCCTAGTCGGCAAGCGGATGATGATCGTTGACCAGCCGCACCAGCCGCTCTTCCAGCACATGGGTGTAGATCTGCGTGGTCGAGATGTCGGCGTGGCCAAGGAGTTGCTGAACGGCTCTGAGATCGGCGCCGTTCTGCAGCAGGTGGCTGGCAAAAGCATGGCGAAGCACATGCGGCGAGATCTTGGCTGCAGCTATCCCCGTCCGCGCGGCCAAGCCCTTGAGATCGCGAGCGAAAACCTGCCGGGAGAGATGGCCGCTGTCGGAAGAGGCCGGAAACAGGAACGGGCTCTCGGCAAAGGCCGGCCGCTCGGCCCTTGCGGCAAGCCAGGCGCGCATGGCGGCGCGAGCCTTGGCCGACAGCGGCACCATGCGTTCCTTGTCGCCCTTGCCGCGCACCATGAAGAAACGGTCGTCGCGCAGCGCCACCGTGACCGGCAGGCCGACAAGCTCAGACACGCGCAGCCCCGTGGCGTAGAGCACTTCGACCAGCGCGTGCAGGCGCAAGGCGGCCATCCGGTCGCCATCCGGACCAGCTTCGCCGGCTTCCTGCGCCGCCCGGTCGAGCAGGCGGCCGGTCTCGGCCTCGCTCATCATCTTCGGCAACGGCCGGCCCTTGCGCGGGCTGTCCAGCGTGCCGGTCGGGTCGTCGCCGCGCAGGCCCTCAGCATAGAGGAATTTGAAGAACTGGCGGATCGCCGACAATTTGCGCGCCTGCGAAGTCGGCGCGAAGCCGCGCGCGGCGATGTCGTCGAGATAGTCGCGGATGTCGGCCGATCCCGCGCCGGCAAGCCCGCCTTTGATCGCCCCGGAGGCGTCCTCCAGATCGCGGCGGTAGGACGAAAGCGTGTTTTCGGCCGCGCCCCGCTCGGCGCTCATCATTTCGAGGAAGGCTTCGATGCGGGCGGCGCTGTTCATCGGGCCGGGATCGGTGCTCGTTTCCGTGGGGTCAATTTTTCTTGGGGTTGAGCTTTTCGGCGGGGATACGCACGCTCATTTCCGCCTTTTTCGGCTCCACGAACATTGCCAGCGCGAACATCGCGCCATAGGCAATGCCTGCAAGAACCGCCAGCGTCACGACAAACCGAAACAAAGTCGGCATTCAAATTTTCGCCCGTCTTCTTGTTCTGCGTTTCCAAGCCCTGTCCCCTTATGGGACGCCAATCCGGCCAATTCAAGGACGAAGGGCTCGGGTCGGCAGCGGTTTTGCCGGAAAAGCTTCTAAGCAGGCATTCGCG
>NZ_RZTO01000655.1:0-3550 GCF_003997225.1 Mesorhizobium sp. M2C.T.Ca.TU.002.02.1.1 | reverse complement strand
GCGGATGCGTGGTCTGGGAGGGGTCGTCCGCCAGCAGCGCCGCCGCGATCGGATCCCAATCGCCGACGCCGTCGACCATGCCGATGCCGAGGCCGCCGAACACCAGCGTGGCGACCTTCTGAGGGTCGGAGAGCGCCAGGAAAGCCGAAACGCGCGCGCCCATGGAATAACCCATGACATGCGCGCGCTCGATGCCGAGATGATCGAGCAGCGCGGCCGCGTCTGACGCCATCTTTTGCGGCGTGTAATCGGCCTCGTCATAGCTCTTCGACGACGAGCCGTGGCCGCGGTGGTCAAAAGCGATCGCCCGGTAGCCGGCGTCGTTCAGCGTCTTGAACCAGCCCGGCGAGACCCAGTTGACATAGTGGCTGGAAGCAAAGCCATGGATCATCAGCACCGGGTCGCCCTGCCCCGAGGCCGGCTGGCGATCAAGATAGGCGAGCTCGAAACCGTCATGCGAAAAGAATTGCATCGAACCGCTTTCAGTTGGAACCGGCGCTGATGGCCGGATGGCGCAAGAGATCGCCTTCCTTGATGCCGTCCCTGGCGGCCGTGCCTGCCTTCAGTTCAAGCACGAAGCGTACCGGCTGTCCGGGCGAGATGATCGCTTCGGATTCGGGCTCGCCGCGCTTGATGGCCTTGATCCTGCCGTCCGGGCCGACAAAGATGAGGTCGAGCGCCATCGGCGTGTTCTTCATCCAGAAATCCACCTCGCCGGTTCTTTCGAAGACGAACAACATGCCGTGATCGTCGGCCATCGTCCGGCGAAACATCAGTCCCGCCTCCCGCTCGGCGGAGGTGTCGGCGATCTCGATGGAGAAGGAGCGCTCGCCCGAGCCGGTCGCCACCACCAGCGGCGCCCGGTCGATGGGCAGCAGCATCGCATCCGCCGAACTCGGTCTCGCGGCGATGAAACAGGCGGCGAAAACGATCGCGGCGCAGAGCGCGCCCGCGGTCAGCCAATTGCGATGAGCCATGGGGTACCTCGTCCAGACCCTCGTCCTAGACCATGATCCGGAGAAGTGGAACCGGCTTTCGGACAATATGCTCGATCCGCGTCGCGGGGACTGTCGACGGCGTCGAGAGGCCCTTAGTGCGAGACCGACAAGGTACCCATATCGGGGTGGATTTCGGCGGCCATAAGGCCTTTGTCGCCGCGTCCGAAGCGGACGAGCACGACCTGGCCCGGCCGGAGCTCGGTTATACCGTAGCGCCGCAGCGTCTCCATGTGGACGAAGATGTCTTCCGTTCCCTCGCCCCGCGTCAGGAAGCCGAAACCCTTGGTGCGGTTGAACCACTTGACCAGGGCCCGCTCGAGACCGCTCTCCGGGCTGACGGTAACGTGGGTACGCTGTTCCTGCTCCGCTGGGTGCACGGCCGTCGAGGCATCCATGGAAAGGACCCGGAAAGCCTGCAGCCCGCGCTCGCCCTGTTTCACAAGGCAGACGACCCGCGCGCCCTCGAGCGCCGTCTGGAAGCCGTCCTTTCGAAGACAAGTCACATGGAGGAGGATATCACCCGAGACACCGTCGTCCGGAAGAATGAAGCCGTAGCCCTTGGCCACGTCGAACCATTTGATAGCGCCGGCGATTTCGACAAGCTCGGCGGGGTCGCCGCCATTGTCCCGTCTCAAGGCGTCGTCAAGGCTTCCGTCCCGCCTCGTAAAAGAGGCCTTTTCCCCCATAAGAATGCCCCCTTTTTCCAACCGAACCGCAACTGATTCTTGCCAAGAGATTAACACTGCGGCTTCCGGGGTGTGCAAGGGCTGACGTGCCTTTTTTCACCGTTCAGCACCGGAAAGGCTGAAATGTTGTTTGCCGGCGCTTGCCGAACACGAATTGCGAGGCCCGAAAATCGATCGCGCCGCCGCTATTGTCGGACGATTGCCCTTTCGCCGAACGGCTCCTATGGTGCCTGGCAACCCCAACAATCCCGAGGAAGCCGCCATGCGCTATCTGCACACAATGGTCCGCGTCGCCGATATCGACCAGTCTCTCGATTTCTACTGCAACAAGCTCGGCCTGAAGGAGGTGCGTCGTTACGAAAACGAGCAGGGCCGCTACACGCTGATCTTCCTTGCCGCGCCCGAAGACGAGCAGAGCGGCATCAATGAGAAGGCGCCGCTGGTCGAGCTGACCTACAATTGGGACCCGGAGGACTATAAGGGCGGCCGCAATTTCGGCCACCTCGCCTATGAGGTCGACGACATCTATGCCACCTGCCAGAAGCTGATGGACAATGGCGTGACCATCAATCGTCCGCCGCGCGACGGCAACATGGCCTTCATCCGCTCGCCGGACGGCATCTCGATCGAGCTGCTGCAGAAGGGCCCCGCCAAGACGAAGGCCGAACCGTGGGCCTCGATGGCGAACACGGGCGTCTGGTAAGCCGGCGATCCGCGCCGATTTGGCTAACCGACGCTGGCGTTTCGCTAGGCCTTGCCTATCTAACAGAAATTGGCGCCAGCCCCATTTAAGGCTGGCGTTTCTTCATTCGCCAGGAGAGGTCCATGCCGACCAGCCGCGCCGATGTCGTCACCGAACATGCCAGCCGCTATCTGCAGCAGCTCTGCAAGCACTGGTCGCATAAATTCCCGGTCGAGTTCGACCCGCAACACGGCGCCGTCCAGCTCTCGATCGGCCGCACCGTGATGGATGCCGA
Source organism: Mesorhizobium sp. M2C.T.Ca.TU.002.02.1.1 (assembly GCF_003997225.1). Taxonomy (NCBI): domain Bacteria; kingdom Pseudomonadati; phylum Pseudomonadota; class Alphaproteobacteria; order Hyphomicrobiales; family Phyllobacteriaceae; genus Mesorhizobium; species Mesorhizobium sp. M2C.T.Ca.TU.002.02.1.1. The sequence goes on along the minus strand of NZ_RZTO01000655.1, from coordinate 889 downwards.
CGATCATGCGCTGCATATCGCCTTGGCCGCCGACGATGAAGCCTCGCTGGAGCGGCTGGAGAGCGTGGTCGCCGACCACATCAAGCGCTTCGCCTTCCGCGAGGAATTGAGCTTCGACTGGCAAAAGGCTGCTTAGCTCTACGGCTTCAGGCGCCGCCGGCCTTGCCGGCCATTTCCAGCAGCGCCAGCACGCTGCGCCAGTTGCGCGCCGTGCCCGGCACCTTCAAGGTGCGCGGGATGAGGTTGCCGAACACCGATTTACCGAGCCCGTCCGGCGCATGGAGATAAAGCACGTCGCCCTTGATCTCGAAGCGCTCGGGACCGGTGCATTTGTCGGCGAGCCGCTGCGCCTCCTCGGCGGTCGGCTCGCGCTCCAGCGCATAGGCGTGCAGCTTGGTCGGCTCGCCGGCGATCTCGGGATAGGGATTGTCCTTCACCAGCCGCTCGAACCAGCCGGCGTCGCGCACCAGGATGCGTGAATTGAACCCCCACTTCTTCTCGAAGGCTGTCTCGATCTCCTTGGTCAGCGCCGCCACATCCCCCTTCTTCGCCCGGAACACGACATTGCCGCTCTGCACATAGGTCGCGACATCGCTGAAGCCTAGGCCTTCGAAGAAGGCCTTGAGCTCCGCCATCTTGACGATGCGGTTGCCGCCGACATTGATGCCGGAAAACAGCGCCACGAAAACCGTGCTTTGTTTCGCGCTCATATGATGAATCCCGCCAGCGTCTCGTTGTCGGTGATGTCCTGATATTGCACACCCTCGGCGTCGAAATTGGCCTTCAGCAGGTCGAAATTGCGCCGATCCTTGGTTTCGATGCCGATCAGCACCGAACCGAAATTGCGCGCTGACTTCTTCAGGTACTCGAAGCGGGCGATGTCGTCGTC
>NZ_RZTO01000654.1:0-3550 GCF_003997225.1 Mesorhizobium sp. M2C.T.Ca.TU.002.02.1.1 | reverse complement strand
ATGCAAATGTGGTTCGCAAGGGAATCTGCGATGGGTTTTGCCGGCCGGTTGCGCAAGCGCCTGGCCGTGCCGTTGCTGATCATCGGCGCGGGATCGTGCGCGGTTTTCGCGACCTCGCCGGCCCGGGCCGACTTCCGCGTTTGCAACGCAACGCAAAATCTGGTGGGCGTCGGCATCGGCTATCGCGCCAAGGCCGGCTGGATCACCGAGGGCTGGTGGCACATCGAAGGATCGACCTGCAAGACGCTGATCGAGGGTCCGCTGTCATCAAGGTTTTATTATCTTTATGCAGAAGACGCCGAACGCGGCGGGCGCTGGGATGGCCCGATCAACATGTGCGTCGCCGAAAAAGAGTTCAAGATCGCCGGCGTGAATGATTGCGTCGCCCGGGGCTTCCAACGCGCCGGATTCCAAGAATATGACACGGGCGAGCAGGCCAGCTGGATGGTCCAGCTGACCGACGAGCCCGCAACGGGAGGCGCGCCAGCGGCGGCCCCCGCTCCGGGAACAAACAGTCAATGAGACGTAACCGCAAGGTCAAGATCCTCGCCACCATCGGTCCGGCTTCCTCCTCCGAGGAGATGCTGAGAAAGCTCTTCGAAGCCGGCGCCGATGTCTTCCGCATCAATATGAGCCACACCGATCACGAGCTGATGCGCACGCTGGTCGGTCGCATCCGCGCCGTCGAGGCCGCCGTCGGCCGGCCGATCGGCATCCTCGCCGATTTGCAGGGGCCGAAGCTCAGGGTCGGCAAGTTCGCCAACGTCAAGGAAGCGTTGACCGTCGGCCAGACCTTCACCCTCGACGACAATCCGGAACCGGGCACGTCCAGCCGTGTCTACCTGCCGCATCCGGAAATCCTGAGCTCGGTCGAGGCCGGCCACCGACTTTTGATCGACGACGGCAAGCTGGAGCTGAAGGCGGTGAAGGCCGACGGCAAGTCGATCACCTGCACGGTCGTCGCCGGCTCGGGCATTTCCGACAAGAAGGGCGTCAGCCTGCCCGACACCGATCTGCCGGTCGGCGCGCTGACCGAGAAGGATCGCGCCGATCTCGACGCGGTGCTTGCCACCGGCGTCGACTGGGTGGCGCTGTCCTTCGTGCAGCGGCCGGAGGACCTGGCGGAGGCCCGCAAGATCGCGCGCGGCCGCGCGCTGATCATGGCCAAGATCGAGAAGCCCCAGGCGGTTGCCCGGCTCCCCGAGATCATTGAGCTCTCCGACGCGCTGATGGTCGCCCGCGGCGATCTCGGCGTCGAGATGCCGGTCGAGGCGGTGCCCGGCATCCAGAAGCAGATCACCCGCGCGGCGCGCCGTGCCGGCAAGCCGGTGGTGATCGCCACGCAGATGCTGGAATCGATGATCACCGCGCCCGTGCCGACCCGCGCCGAGGTCTCCGACGTGTCGATCGCCGTCTTCGAAGGCGCGGACGCGATCATGCTTTCGGCAGAATCCGCGGCCGGCGCCTATCCGGTCGAGGCGGTCGCCATGATGAACCGCATCGCCACCAAGGTCGAAACCGATCCGACCTATGCCGGCATCATCAACGCGCAGCGCTCGGAGCCCGAGGCGACCGGGGCCGACGCCATTTCGCTCGCCGCCCGCGAGATTGCCGAGACGCTGAAACTGTCGGCGATCATCTCCTACACCGCCTCAGGCACCACCGGCCTGCGCGCCGCGCGCGAGCGCCCGCAGGTGCCGATCGTGGCGCTGTCGCCGATCCTCAACACCGCGCGCCGCCTGTCGCTCTTGTGGGGCACGCATTGCGTGGTTTCGGAGGACGCCACCGATCTCGACGACATGGTCGACCGGGCCTGCCGGATCGCGCTGGAAGAAGGTTTCGGCAAGCCTGGCGACCGGGTGATCATCACCGCCGGTGTGCCGCTCAGGACGCCGGGCTCCACCAATATGCTGCGCATTGCCTATGTGGGGTCGGATACGCATTAGGGCGTGCCGATATTCGGGAGTACGCTCCGCTCCGGTTCTCGGAAGCCACCACTTTCGGCGCGGCCTGACCTGAATCTCGGCACACCTAACCGTACTTGCCGGGGCATTCAGGAGCTGATTCCCGAGGTTTCAGGTCGGCGCGAGCTCGGCATCGGGCACTTTGATGTCCGGGCATTTGCCGTCATGATAGGCATCGCCGGCGATCCGGCCCTCCACGGTTCTGGCCATCGCTTGTAGGTCGATCGGCGCGCCAGCCACTTTCGCAATGGCGCCGATCACGAGGTCGGGCGCGATCCAGTCCGGCTTGTGGCCGAGATTGCGGACCCAGACCAACTCGGCGCCGGGAATGTCGCGCTCGAGGCCGACGGAATGGATCGTCGCGTAGACCACCTTGTCGCGGTCGCCCGAGATGACGACGGTCGGCGCCTTGATCTCGCGGTATGAGGGTGAGGCGGCGCGGACATAGTCGTAGAGCTGGGCGACGTCGCGGGCGTTGGCGCGGAAGGCGGATGGCCTGAGCACCAGCGGGATCGAGGCGTCGCCGATATAGAACTCCGGCACTTTGTTGGGCGAGAAGACGCAAGCGGTGGCATCGCCGATCCGCAGCATGCCGGCCGGATAAGCAAGCGTTTCGGAAAACAGCCAGCCGATCACCGGCGTGGCGGCGAGCTTGTAATACCAGGCGGTCGCGCCGCCCGGCCATGGATGCGTGGCGGGCGAGACGAAGACCAACCCCAACGTCTTTTCGGGATGCCGGCGGGCGAAGGCCGTGGTGATCGCGCCGCCGAAGGAATGGGCGGCGATGACCGCCTTTTCGATGCCCAAGCGGTCCATCAGCGCGGCGATCGTGTCCGCCTGCGCGGCAAGCTTCTCATTGTCGCCGCGCGCCGACCAGCCGAAACCCGGCCGGTCGAGGAACAGCATCTCGGCGCGCCCTTCGAGCAGCGGCTTCAGCGGCAGCATCTGATCCTTGAGATTGGCGCTGGCGCCATGGATGAAGACGACCGGCGGCAGATCGGCCCCGGCCGGCGCCGGGATATGGACATGGTGGATGCGCGTGCCCCTGATCTCGGCGAACGCGCCGACGGGCGGATTGCGACGCTCGATCGACCAGACGCCGGCGCGGGTGACGCCGGCGAGGGCAAAGAAAAGCGCGACGAGGAAGAGGAGGGCGGCGCAGATGAGATTCATGCGGATGAATACGGGCGAAGGGCGGAATTGGTTTTGTGGGTGCTGTGACTTTGACAGGTTGGGGGCGTGTTGGCAGCCAGAATTTGCCTGGTCGTCGGTGAGCTATCGCAGACGTTCGAGATTGGCCGAAGCCCCTCAGCTTCGTCATCCACGGGCGGAGCGGGAGCGAAGCGGACGCGGAGACCCGAGGATCCATGCCGTGACGTCGATCGCAGGATGCAGCGGAGCAAAATTCTGCACCGTGAGCGACGCTCCAAAGTAACGGCATGGATTCTGGGGTCTGCGCCGCGTCGCTTCGCTCCTTGCTCCGCCCTAGAATGATGGGTGGACGGCCCCTTGCGGCATCGAATGTGCCAAACTGGGCTGTGATTAACTCCAGCAGAGGAGACCGTCCGTCATGCAAGTTATCAGAT
>NZ_RZTO01000653.1:0-3551 GCF_003997225.1 Mesorhizobium sp. M2C.T.Ca.TU.002.02.1.1 | reverse complement strand
GTGTATGGCAACGCCGGCGATCACCAGAGTGACGCCGATGCAATCAGTGACGCTCGGCACCTGGTGCAGCACGATCACGCCGATCAGCGTTGCCGTGAGCGGCAGGAGCGAGAGCATCAGCGCGAAGCTCGCGCGCGGCAGCCGCGCCATGGCGAGCTGGTCGCAGACATAGGGGATGACCGAGGAGCAGACGCCGACGCCGATCGCAGCTGCGAGCAGTTGCGGCGACGAGAAGGCGGGCAGCGCCTCGCGAAAGCCGATGGGCAACACGACGAGGAATGCGACCGCCATGGCGGCGCCGAGGCCGGCGATGCCGAAGCCTGCCTGCGCGACGCGGTGACCGATCACGATGTAGCCGACGAAGAGGGCGCCATTCAAAAACGCCCAGAACAGGCCGACCGGATCGCTCGACCATTTCACGTCGATGAGCAGCAATGTGCCGACCACGGCAACAGCAAGCGCCGCAAAATTGCGCCGGCTGCGCAGGCCGACCAGCGCGACGGCGATCGTGCCGACGAATTCGATCGCCGCCACCAGAGAGATGGGCAGGCGGTCGAGCGCCAGGTAGAACGAGCAGTTCATCACCGCCAGGCAGATGCCGAAGGCCAGCAGCAGCAGTCGCCGACCACGATCGGCGCGCGCGAAGACGCGCCAGGGCCTAGTCAAAGGGGCGAAGATGAGGGCGGCGGTGGCGATGCGCAGCCAAGCCATGCCGAGCACGCCGACCTGAGCGAAGAGCAGCACGGCGAAGGCCGGCCCGAGATAATGGAACACGGCGCTGACGCAGAACCAGACGTGCGGCGGCAACGCGTCGGCCGTTCCGGCAAGTGCGGTGGGGCCGGCGGAGCGCGCTTCTGTATCACCGCTGGCCCGGTTTGCAGTTGGAATTTGCGTTTGAGCTTTCATGCGCGCATTATCGCAGGCGAAACCCGCCGACTATATAGGCAATGAATGGCCATATGGCGCTTTCGCTTTGTGATGGAAGAATTTCGGCTTGAAAAACCTTCGAAGTGAAAATGTCGACCTGGACGCGATCGATCTGAAGCTCCTGCGGCTCCTGGAAAAGGACGCGCGCATCAGCACGGCGGAGCTGGCGCGCGCCGTCGGGCTGTCGGCGCCGAGCGTGGCGGAGCGCATCCGCAAGCTGCAGGAAAACGGCGTGATCGAGGCCTATACGGTCAGGATCAATCCGGCCGCTCTCGGCATGAAGCTGTCGGCATGGCTCAGAATCAGGCCGGTGCCGGGACAGCTTTCCGTGGTGGCGGACATCATCCGCGAGCTGCCGGAAATCGCGCAATGCGACCGGGTGACCGGCGAGGACTGCTTCATCGCGCTCGCCCATGTCGGCTCGGTGAGCGAGCTCGAGCGCGTGATCGACCGGATCATTCCCTACGCGATGACCAACACCGCCATCATCCAGTCGTCACCGGTCGAGCCGCGTTCGCCGCTGGGCGCCTTCAGGCAGAAGTGACGGCGCGTCGCGATCTTTCAGATTCGCCGCATGCGCTTTAGGTTTTGATTTTACGCATGTCTTCATCCCGAAACCGGTTCCCGCTTTCGGGAGACATGCTTTAGGCGTGGCCACGCTTCATGCGCGCCTGCTTCAGAATCGCGCGCCAGCGGATCATGTCGAACGGGATAGGTTCGTTGTTGTTGGCGATGTGGAAGATCTCGTTGTTGACGTTCTTCAGCGATCGCCAGAAATCATAGTCGGTGATGCGTGGATCGGCCGCCAAGCGCTCCACTTCGACCTTGATGTCGGTTTTCATGCACTGTCCTCGCACACCGCATTTCGCCAGCCGCCCCGTGCGCAAACCCGGTACGGCGGTTTTCGAACGGGCCGGTGAGTCGTTCAACGGACTCAACCGACTTGTTCACGTTAAAACCTTGGTAAGGTTAACGCGGGCGTGCGGGTTTTCAAGCGCTCGTGCGCTTGATGCCGATCGAGCGGCCGGCGCGCTCTGGCATGGGGAGCGTCGCATGGGCGGCGCGCACGGCCTCCAGCTTGGCCATCACGTCGGCGGGGAAGGGCGCGACCTTCGGTCCTTCCATGTCGACATGCAGCGACAGCGTTTCCGACGTGGCGGCGAGCCAGCCGTCGACATGGCGGATTTCCTGATAGGTCCTCAGCCGCTTGTCGTCATGATCGATGAGCTGGAACGAGACCTTGACCGTGTCGTGAAGATGCAGCTCGCGCACGTAGCAGACATGGACTTCCGCGGTGTAGACGCTGAGGCGGCGTTCCTTGGTATAGCTTGCGTCCACTCCCATCATCGCGAACGCTTCGTCGGTGCCGCGGTCGAACAGCACGTTGTAATAGGCCATGTTGAGGTGGCCGTTATAGTCGATCCAGTCCTTCTCGATCGCCAACGGGCGGGACAGGATGGGTGCGGGGATCGTCATTGCTTTTCCTTGATCGTCGCTGGGCAGGGCGTGGCTGCTGAGATTCTCGTCGTTCTGGCGCAAAAAGTCGCCTAGCCTAACCGCTTGGCACTTTTCCTCGAATTGCTTTAGGCATCATCCATAGCTGCATAACAAGAGTGGCCGCTGGTCCATTCGCGGAGGAATTCATGGCTTTGAGCGACCTCAACCCCGTCGAACGCAATGAGGAAGGCATCGCCGCGGTGCTCGGCATACTCAAGCAGCGCTTCGGCGAGCGCTTCCAGACCGGCGCGGCGATATGCGGCCAGCACGCGCACACCACCACCTATATCCCGACCCAGGCGCCGGACGGCGTCGCTTTCGCCGAGAAGACGGCCGAAGTGCAGGAAATCGTGCGCGCCTGCGCCGCCCACCGCGTGCCGGTCATCGCCTTCGGCGTCGGCTCCTCGCTCGAGGGCCACACCAACGCGCCGGGCGGCGGCATCTCCATCGACACCTCGCGCATGAACCGGATCCTGGCCGTCAATCCGCAGGATCTCGACTGCACCGTCGAGCCCGGCGTGACGCGCGAGGACCTCAACCGGCACCTGCGCGACACCGGCCTTTTCTTCCCGATCGATCCGGGCGCCAACGCCTCGTTGGGCGGCATGGCGGCGACCAGGGCTTCCGGCACCAACGCGGTGCGCTACGGCACGATGCGCGAAAACGTGCTGTCGCTGACCGCGGTCATGGCCGACGGCGAGACGGTGACCACCGGCAAGCGGGCGAAGAAAAGCTCGGCCGGCTACGACCTGACGCGGCTTCTGGTCGGCTCCGAAGGCACGCTCGGCGTCATCACGTCGCTGACGCTGAGGCTGCAGGGCATTCCGCAGGCGATCTCCGGCGGCGTCTGCCCGTTCCCGAGCCTGGAGGCGGCCTGCAACACGGTGATCGCGACGATCCAGATGGGCATCCCGGTGGCGCGCATCGAACTGGTCAACGCGCTGCAGATGCGGGCGATGAAGAATTATTCCAAGCTCGACTATCCGGAGAGCCCGTGCCTGTTCGTCGAGTTCCACGGCAGCGACGCGGGCGTGGCCGAACAGGCCGAGACGTTCGGCATGATCGCCGAGGAGAATGGCGGCGGGCCGTTCCTGTGGACCAGCGTCGCGGAGGAGCGGACGAAGCTC
>NZ_RZTO01000652.1:0-3590 GCF_003997225.1 Mesorhizobium sp. M2C.T.Ca.TU.002.02.1.1 | reverse complement strand
GTTGTGGACGAGGTGACGGATGCCGACAAGAGTGCAGCCATCCGGGCGCGCCTTCAGCTCGGACAGCGTGGCCGCGACCCCGGGATCCGTGAGATCGACCCATCCGACGACGCCGGCGACGAAATCGGTCCGGTTCGCGGTCTCAAGGAACGCCAGGGTCTCGTCCAGCGAATGCCATGTCTGGACCAGGACGGTTTTATCCACGCCGGCCGCGGCGAGCGCCGGCTTGAGATCGTCGGGCGAGAACACCCGGCGGATGGCGGCGTAGTCCTCCGTCATCCAGCCGCAGGATCCGTCCGCCGGGTCCCAGAAATGCTGATGCCCGTCGATAACAAGTTGCTTACCAGCAACAAGTTGCTCACCAGCAACAAGTTGCTCACCAGCAACAAGTTGCTTACCAGCAACGAGTTGCTCACCAGCAACGAGTTGCTCACCAGCAACAAGTTGCTCACCAGCAACCAGAGGCCTGTCACTGCCCATGGCGCTTACCAGCGCTGGTGCACGGCGCGCTTGATGCGCCGCTCATAGATGTCGGCGATGCGCTCCATCAGTTGCGGCGACAGCGCCGGCAGGTCGGACGCGGCGGCGTTCTCCTGCGCCTGCCGGACGGACTTGGCGCCCGGAATGGTCACCGTCACCGCCGGGTTCATCAGGATCCAGCGCAGCGCCCATTGCGCCATCGTCGCGCCTGGCGGCAGCAACGGCCGCAATTCCTCGACCGCCTCCAGGCCCTCCTCATAATTCACGCCGGAGAATGTCTCGCCGACATCGAAGGCCTCGCCTTGCCGGTTGTAGTTGCGGTGGTCCTTGGCGCTGAAATTGGAATCGCTGCGGAACTTGCCGGACAAGAGGCCGCTGGCCAACGGCACCCTGACGATGATGGCGACGTCCTTCTGGCGCGCCATGTCGAAGAACAGCTCCGCCGGACGCTGCCGGAACATGTTGTAGATGATCTGGACGCTGGCGACGCCGGGATACTGCAGCGCCTTGATGCCTTCCTCGACCTTCTCGACGCTGACGCCGTAGTGACGGATCTTGCCTTCCTCGACCAGCCTCTCCAGCGCCTCGAATGTCTCGGGCTGGTAGAAGACTTCCGTCATCGGACAGTGGAGCTGCACCAGATCGAGGACGTCGACCTCGAGATAGCGCAGGCTGCGCTCGACGAAGCTGGTCAGGTTCTTGCGGTTGTAGCCGGAGGCGACATGCGGGTTCAGCCGCTTGCCGGCCTTGGTGGCGACGATCGGTCTTGCGCCGCCCCGCCCCTTGAGCGTCTTAGCGATCAGCTTCTCCGCCCGGCCGTCGCCATAGACATCGGCGGTGTCGATCATGCTCACGCCTGAATCGAGCGCGGCATTCAGCGCCGCAATGGCGTCCTTCTCCTCGACGTCGCCCCAGTCGGCGCCGATCGCCCAGCTGCCGAAGCCGATTTCCGACACTTGCCAGCCGGTGCGGCCAAATCGCCTTTGATGCATGGAAACTCACTCCTCGAAGCCCGCGTCGTCTTGACGGGTCGTGCCGGCAGGAATATCAGATCGGATAGTTGTATGACAACCCTGTAAGAATGCAAAAGGTGATTACGGGTAGCGCCGGGTTTGGATCCATCGGAAGGCTGGAGGGCGACGGGATGCTCCTGGCATTCGCGCAAGATGCCGATCGAGGCCGGGCGGGCTTGGAACGTCGGGCCGTAGCCGGCTCCTGCCGCGGCAGGCCAGGCACCGCTCGGGCGCCCTCGCCCGATCTACTTCAGATGTCCGGCGCCGTCGCGGAGCTGCTCGAAGCGCTTGTAGGAACGGGTCAGGTGCAGCCGCATCGCGCGCTGCGCCGCCTTGGCGTCGCGCGCCTCGATGGCGTCGTGGATCGCCCGGTGCTCGCGCCGCGTCCGCTCGAAATGCCGTTCGCGTTCGGCGGGCTCCAGGCGATCGAATTGCGTCCATTGCCGCGGGATCATGGCGGTGCCGAACGTGTCGAAGAGCCGGCTGAAATAGGCGTTGTGCGAGGCGAGCGAAATCGCCCGATGGAAAGCCGCATCCTCGGTCGCGGCAAGACCCGTCTCGGCAATCGCCCGGTCGATGGCATCGAGCTGCCTGGCCATGAGGGCGAGGTCCCTCGCGGTCCGGCGCGTAGCCGCCAGCGCCGCCGCTTCCGCCTCGACGCCCATGCGCAGCTCGAGCACGGCCAGGATATCGTCGATCGATGCGACATCCGTCGGCACGATCGAGAAGGTCTTGGGCGGCGGCTCCTGCGCCACGAAAGCGCCGAGGCCCTGGCGCGTCGTGATCAGCCCTCGCGCGCGCAACGACGCCAGCGCCTCGCGCACCACGGTCCGGCTGACGCCGGTCGCGTTGACGATCTCCTGCTCGGTGGGCAGCCGCTGGCCAGGCGCAAGATCGCCGGCTTCGATCTGCGCGGCAAACTTGTCGACCAGCTCGCCCCTGAGATTGGGGGACTGGCGAATGGCACCGAACATTGCTCCCTCGCGATCCGCCATCGAAAAACCGGCCCCTTAAATCGATTCTTACGCCAAGGATCGCACTGGTTGGTTGCAACGGCAATCATTCGTTTCTTTGGACCCGACGCATACCGCCCCAGACCGATGCAGCGGTTCCAGGACAACGACATCCATCAAGACAGCGACTTAAACAGCACTGGAAGATCAACATGAAGCAGCAAATCGGCTTTATCGGCCTGGGCGCCATGGGCTCGGGCATGGCAGCAAACATCGTGGCCAAGGGCTGGCCGCTGGCGGTCTGGGCGCACCGCAACCAGGAAGCGGCGCTGAAGCTGGTGAGCGCCGGCGCCCGCCAGGCGGCGACGCCGCGCGTGCTCGCGGAAGGCTGCGACATCGTGCTGATCTGCGTGACCGGCTCGCCGCAGGTCGAAGCGGTCGTGAAAGGACCGGAAGGGCTTGCAGCCTCCGGCAAGCCGCTGCTGATCGTCGACTGCTCGACCTCGAACCCGTCATCGACGATAGCGCTTGCCGCCGAGCTCGCCGCCAAGGGCGTGACGCTGATCGACGCGCCGCTGGCGCGGACGCCTAAGGAAGCCGCCGAAGGCAAGCTCGACGTCATGGTCGGCGGCGCGGCGGAAGCGGTCGCCCGCGCGCATCCGGTGCTCGAAGCCTTCGCCGCACGAATCGTCCACACCGGCCCGACCGGCAGCGGCCACACCATGAAGCTGCTCAACAATTTCATCTCGATGGGTTATTCCGCGATCTATTCGGAGGCGCTGACGCTGGGCGCCAAGGCCGGGCTGACGCCGCAGGTGTTCAACAGCGTCATTTCCGGCAGCCGCATGGATTGCGGCTTCTACCAGGCCTTCTTCGACTTCGTGCTGAACCGCAACGAGAACGCCCAGCGCTTCGCCATCGCCAATGCGCTGAAGGACATGACCTACCTCGCCTCCTTCGCCCAGGCCGCCGGCATCGCCAACCCGGTCGGCGCCGTCGTGCGCAACGGTTTTGCGACGGCGGTCGCCACGGGACATGGCGAGAGGTTCGTGCCGGCATTGTCGGATATTGTTGCCGGGCTCAACGGCGTTTCATTGAATGAGGTCGCAGCCGAGTGAGGAGGCGGATGGCGCGAACCCTACCC